>CAYVDH010000043.1:0-20712 GCA_964450355.1 uncultured Flavobacteriaceae bacterium | reverse complement strand
CTTAGCCAAAAGTGAACAATGGAAGTTTAAAGTGAAGAAAAAGGAGGAGAAGAAAGAACCAGTTTTAGTTTATGAATTAAAAGAAAATGTGTATTCTGAATTATATTCTGTGAGAACAGATAGCATTAAAATAAAATATTTGGAACAATATAAACAAAATAACAAAGAATTTAATTTTAAATTAATAGATGAAAGTAATAAACTAATCAGTCAATTTAATTTTAATGATAAAACCATCATCAAAGAAGGACTGATTGCATACACCATATTATTGAGATTTCCAGGATTAAATCTTAAAAATGGCATTTATATTTTAGTTGTAGAAAATGCTAAAAAAGAAAAATGGTATTTAAAATTTAATTTATTGTAAAATGAAAAAATATACTATATCAATTATTGCACTTATTTTAGGATTAGTTTCCTTACTGTTAACATATTATTTGCATTCAAATAAAGAGAAAACAGCCTTTGTATTATTGAATGATATGTATCAAAAATTTGAATTAACTAAAGAGTTGGAGAAGAAAATTGAAGCGATTGAATTGCAAAGGAAAAATATACTTGACAGCATTAAATTTAATGCAATGGCAGCTGAAAAATCAAACAGTAAAGAATTTGAAAATTTAAAACAGTTGTATTTTTATAAAGAGCAAGAATTTGAGAAAAGCAATGAGCAAGTAAAGCAACAATTTGATGAGCAAATTTGGAAACAAATTAATCAATACCTTTCAGATTATGGTAAGGAATATAAATATACGTACATACACGGTGCCAATGGAAATGGTAGCATGATGTATGTGGACGAGAAGAAAAACATTACTGAGCAAGTTTTAAAATACATAAACAATAAATACAAAGGGGTAAAATGAAAAATTTAATCATTCTATTTTCATGTTTATTAATTGCTTGTAAAAGTGAAAATAAAGCTATTGAACCTACTGAATTTATACAGTGGTTTAAAAAGAATAAAGTTGAATTTGTTAGAACAAAAACGATTGGCAATTATCAATTTCAATTGGAAATACTTCCTTTAGAGTTCAAGTTAATTTCACAATTTGATAACATAGAATCAGTTAATACTAAAATCATAAAAGAAGATTATTTAAACAATAAAAACAAACTGTTTTGCCAATTAAAAATATCACCAATTAAAAACGATAAAACCATGCTTGAAACTGGAATTTCAACACCTGAAGAATATGGAGCTAGAATGAATTATTTTAGTTCACATGCTCAAAAAGACATGTTTATAATCCAAGGAAAAGATACTTTGAATTGTTTGTCTTATCATTTTGAAAATACTTTCGGTTTAGAAAAATCGAACAAGATCAATTTAGAATTTGAAAGAAAAAATAATGTTGGGGATATAGAATTTGTTTTTGATGAAAAATCATTAAACACAGGAATCATTAAATTTACAATACCATATAATACTTTAAAGAATACACCACAATTAAAAATAGATTAAATATGAAAATGAACATTTTTAGAAAAGGATTTTTTAAACAACCATTTGCTTGGATAAGCATTTTGTCATTGTTGTTTCAAATCATAGCGCCAACAACTTCGTGGGCGTTAACAGCAGGACCATCACAACCTGAGGTTCAAAGTTTTGAGCCTGTTACTACCACACAAATGGTAGATCCATTTTCAGGAGATTTTACATACAACATACCATTGTTAGATTGTGGAGGTTATCCAATTAACATTTCATACCATGCTGGTATAGGGATGGATCAAGAAGCAAGTTGGGTAGGTTTAGGTTGGAACATTAACCCAGGAGTAATAAACAGAAACATGAGGGGAGTTCCTGACGATTTTAAAGGAGATGTAATAGAGAAAAAAACAAACATGAAACCCCATGTTCAGGTAGGTATTGACCCTAGAGTAGCAAAAAGAATTAAATTTGGAAATATAGATGAAGTGTTTGGTTCTCCATGGACTGTTGCTAATAATGTTGCAACTCAAAATGTGTATAAAAAAAATTCATTAATTGAAAAAACCGAAATTGTACAATATCAAATATTTTATAATAACTATAAAGGGATTGGTTATAGTATAGATTTTGATTTACAAAAAAAAATTGGAGAATTTAGAGGAGGATTAGGTTTAGGATACAATTCACAAGAAGGATTTACAATTTCACCTTCTTTATCATATAAAAGAAAACAAGGAGATAATATTGAAAAACAAAAAAAAATAAAATTCAATGCTAGTGTTTCATCAGGCTATTCATCAAGAAATGGACTCACTTCTTTAGGGATTGGTAAAGGACTATCAAAAACAAAAGAAACAGAGTTAGAAAATGATAATTGTGATATATATTATAAGTCTAATACACTTGGTGGAAATATAAACAGTAGTTATAACTTTCAAAATGTTACATATACTCCAATATCAAAACCAAATCAGTTTTCTTATAATTATAATATTGAATTTAAATTTTTTGATGAAAAATCAGCAAGCACAAACCCAAAGTCTATTCTTGAAAAAAATTTTACAGCT
This sequence comes from uncultured Flavobacteriaceae bacterium, assembly GCA_964450355.1. Lineage (GTDB taxonomy): Bacteria > Bacteroidota > Bacteroidia > NS11-12g > UBA955 > CAYVDH01. The sequence goes on along the minus strand of CAYVDH010000043.1, from coordinate 18,207 downwards.
AATGTAAGCTTAAATGGGATACACAATTTCACAAATTCATATAATACTTTTGGGTTTTTAAATGAACAATTTGGCAATGAGTTTTCTCTTAAAGATTTTAATAATGAAGGGAATAATTCTTTTAATAAATATACAAACAATTTAAGTCCTAGCTCAAATACTTTTGATATTTTAGGATTGTCTGGTCAAGGAAATGGAGGAAGTTATAAACCTACTAAAAACATTTATTCAAATTTTGCAGATCCAAAAACAAAAATTTCATCTTTATCTAAAATTTCTATTCCAATAGAATTAGGTTTTACCAAAGTAAAAAAAGAAATGCGAGTTACAGATTTTGAAAAAATGATATCACATGTTGAATTAGTTAATCCATTATATGGCAAAAGTGTTAAAGTTGGAGCTAACCCTTCATTAACTTATGTTTGGGGAGAGAGTGGTTTATGGAGTGATAATCAAAATGTTGCATTAAATGACATAACAAGCTTAAAAACCATAAATAATCTCAATGAAAATGTTTACTATAAAAATGCTTCTGAAAAAACTGTTTATGATAAAACCTATTTTGATAATTTATGGGGAGATAAAGCAGCTAGAATTGAAATTAATGGCAGCAATGACAATGCAAATATTTTTGAAAATTTAAAAACCACTAAAAAATTTGTCAATGGAACTGACATCAAAGAATTTAATGAAGGTAATCTCCAAAAAAAAGGCAGGGCGAAAAGGTCTGAAGTTATTCAATATTTAAATGCAGAGGAGGCTTCTAAATTTGGAATTGAAAAAAACTTATACAGCTATTCTTACAACCAATACAACAATGTTTTATCACCAAATGCTCCAATAAGCAGAATGGACCAAAGCATTAGAAAACCACATCACATTTCAGAAATAATTTCTACAACTACAGATGGATCTCGATATGTGTATGGTTTGCCAGTTTACAACGCTGAGCAATACGAAAAAACCTTTAATGTTGGAGAAAAAAACATTGGTCAAGATTATTTTAAACACGGATTGACAAATTACGATGTCAATAACAATACAAACGATGTTTCTGTAGAAAACAAAAAAGGAGTGGACCATTTTTACCACGAAGAAAAAATGCCTTCTTATGTGCACTCTTGGATGTTAACTTCTGTATTGTCATCAGATTATGTGGATGTCACTGGAGATGGTCCTACTCCTGATGATTTAGGTTCGTACACCAAATTCAATTACCAAAAAGTAAATGAACTTTACAGTTGGAGATTTCCAATTGGTGCAAACAAAGCCAACCACAATCGCGGTTTAAAGTCAGATAAAAAAGACGATAAAGGTAGCATTGTTCATGGAAAAAAAGAGGTGTGGTATTTACAAAGTGTTGAAACAAAAACCCACCTTGCTATATTCATTACCAGCAATCGTCAAGATTCTTACCCAGTAAACGAAGCTGGTACTGTATTGTTAAACAGCATTGCTAAGCTTAAAAAATTAGACAGAATAGAATTATACAATAGAAATGAGTTTTACAACACCAACAATAAAATCCCAATCAAAACGGTACATTTTGAATATTCTTATGATTTATGTCCAAACACATTGAACAACGATCAAGCATACTCTAACCTTGATCACCCTCTTAAAAATTACAATTCAAATTTATACAATAAAAATGCCAATGAAAACAAAGGAAAATTAACCTTGCATAAAATTTGGTTTACTTACGGCACAAATCCCAAAGGTGCTTTAAGCCCTTATGTATTCGAATACAAAGGCATTAATCCGGAATATGCTGCAAAATCTGTTGATAGATGGGGAAATTACAAACCATGGAACTACCATTACAATGGGAGTTTTAATAACAATTATTCTTATGAAGATCATGTTTCTAATGCCGAAAATCCGTATGTACCACAAAATGAAACAATGATTGATGTTTGGGCTGGTGCTTGGAATTTAACCGATATAAAATTGCCATCTGGAGGAAAGTTAAAAGTAGAATACGAAGCCGATGATTATGCTTATGTTCAAGATAAAAAAGCGTCTCAAATGTTTAAGATAGCAGCATTAGGTAACAATTCTAATACAATGAATAATGTTAACACTAATATTCATGATTTATATGATGAGGCAAGTAAAAAATTTAACAATTATGTTTTTATTGAAATTCCTAATGGAACCAATTTGTCTCAAGTTTTTGGACAGAATACATCATTTTATTGTAGTTTTTATGTTCATTTAAACCCTAACGATATTCCATATGGATTTCAAACTCGAAAAGAGCATATCCAAACATATTTAGATATAGATAAAGATGATAATGGAAATTTAGACATGGGTACTAAAACTGTTAATAATAAATTATACGCATACTTTAAAATTAAACATTCTTTTTTGGGAGACAATGATCAAAATGATGATAAAGATGACATACATCCTGTAACTAAACAAGCTTTTCAATTCATTAGAGAAAATGCTAATTTCTTAGCATATCCAGGTTATGTTCAAAATTCAGACGAATCTGTTAAATCATTTGTTGGTTCTTTGTTTTCATTTATTCCTGAATTCGCAAGAACAATAGTTGGACATGAAAGATACATGAGAGATAAGAATTACGCATCAAAATGCGAACTTAATAATTCATACATCAAATTATTTAACCCAAATGGATACAAAAAAGGAGGAGGTCATAGGGTGAAAAAAATTACCATTGACGACAATTGGAATGAAATGACAAACAACTTAGAAGGAAATTTTAGCACAGGTCAAGAATTTATTTACACTACAAATGAGTCTAACAATTCTAGTACCTTAATCAGCAGTGGAGTAGCCAGTTGGGAACCACTGGTAGGCGGAGATGAAAACACCCACAGAGAAAGAATTAAATTTACAAAATCAAATGATTATACACAAGAAGAAAAAAATCTTTTATCTCCAAATAATTTCAGGTATGAAGAAGGTCCTATTGGAGAATCTTTGTATCCATCTGCTTCGGTAGGTTACAGTAAAATCACCATAAAAAATTTAAAACCAGCAGGTGTAAATCCTGATTTATTGAAAAAGCACGGTACAGGAAAAACTGTTCAAGAATTTTATACTGCCAAAGATTTTCCAACTTTATCATCTAGAACAGATTTAGAAGTACATATAAGAAAAAATCTAGCACTAGGAATATTAGGTATTTCTAAAGAAAAGGCAGTAGCTAGCCAAGGTTTTGCTGTAGAAACTAATGACATGCATGGCAAACCCAAAGCGGTTTTAAATTATACTGAATACGATGATTCCAAACCGTTAAATGGAACTAAATATTATTATAAAACAACTTCAGTTGGGAAATTGCAAAACAATGTAGATGTATTGAATAATAAAGGAGAATTGCTATCTAACCAAATTGTTGGAGCGGAGATAGACATGTTTTCATATTCTCAAAAAAATGAGCATAATGCTTTATCTGGTTCTGCGGATATAAATTATCATGCTATTTTCCCTAATACAGGAACTCCTCCTATGTTTCCAGTATTAACATTATTTTCAACATTATCAATAAGTAAATCCGTTACAAATGTAATTACCACTACCAAAGTAATCAATAGATTTGGATTGATAGATAAAGTAGAAGCCATTGAGGATGGTGCATCTTTAATGACTCAAAATTTAGCTTGGGATGCGGAGAGTGGTGAAGTCATCTACACAAAAACTCAAAACGAATATGGTGATTTTGATTATTCAATTACCAAACCTGCCCATTGGGTTGAAGAAGGCATGGGAGGAGCATATCAAAACATAGGCGCAGAGATAATTGTAAGTACCATTGGTTCCAATTATCCGGGTTTTGTTGTCAAATCTAATGTATCTAATTATGGTGGATCATCAGAAGACCTTAAAAATATTTTATATCCAGGTGATGAACTTATTCCAATTAAAAAAGATGATGACTTAACAATTACTACCATTGTAAATGGAGCCTATGTTAATTCTAAATTTAACGATTTAATTGCCAATTCAACTTCAAATGAAAAATATTGGGTACTTTCTGTTTCTTCTAATGGTGCTAATCTGATTGATAAAAATGGGAATGTTATACCACAAAGCAATTTGCCATATTATTTTAAAATTTACCGTTCAGGTCATAGAAACATGCTTGGTGCTCCAGCAGAACAAATTGTTTCTAAAAACCCAATTCAAGGAAGCAATTGGCAAAATACTGCAACAATGTCTAATGTTTTAAGTGGATCAGCTTTGTTGTATTCTGATAATTGGCAAACATATTATCAAATGCCCCCTAAAGGCTGTATCGATTGTGAAATTGCTCAAGACCCACTTCAAGTGGAAGATTACTTAATTGATGGGCAAACTTATACTACTCCAATTACTCAAACTGATTATTCAAACATTTTCTTTAAAGGAAACGACAATTGTGTCTGGAAAAATTTCTGTAGTGCTGATAAATATAAAAAACCTGGAGATGTTGTGAACCCTTATTTTATTGGTATTAGAGGTAATTGGAAACCTTGGTATTCCATGGTGTATTATGACAGAACCAATGCACAAGCTGAAAGAAGTCAACCAACTACTGGTGCTGATCCAAATACGACTTATACTAGAACAGCAGGTGTAATTAACAATTATGTGCCATTTTATCAATACAGCAACAACAACAATCAATGGGTGCCACAGTGGTTGCCTGGTGCTGCTGACCACAGTCAATGGACTTGGCAAAATAGAGCTACTAAAATTGGACCTCAAGGTGAAGAAGTTGAAAGTGAAAACAAATTAGGAATTTATTCATCAGCATTATATGGGTATCAAAAAACTTTACCAATGGCTGTAACTGGAAATTCGAAATATGAAGACATGTTATTTGATGGGTTTGAAGAATATGGTGAAGGATTTTTCACCACAAAATGTGCTAACAACGGTTCAAATACTCCATTGATAACCCCATTCCCACTTTCTAATAGTTACATGGGTGCTATGATATGTGAAAATAATTGGCATTGGCCTTTATGGAAAGCTTTAGCCAACGGTAAAGCAAGAATATCAAACCAAAAAGCCCACACAGGTAAATACTCTTTATTAGTAAATCCAAGTGGAGCAAGAGTTTATCTGGATAACAACGATGGATTAATTGGAAATTACAGCATTGGCTCTGGTCAATTTTATTTAAGCCAACAAGATTTTATTCCTGTATTTTCACCTAAAAATTCTGCTTCATCTGGTCATTTAGAATATTTAATTTCATACTGGGTATATGGCAATGGAAATGTAGAACTTAAAGATGCCAACGGCAATTTACTTACAATCAATCAAATTGGAAATTCAATCACTATTGATGGTTGGAAACGATATGAAGGTAAAGTGATATTACCAGCTCAACAAAGAATTGACGAAATTTTGTTTAATAATTTAATTCCAAACAATGTAAACAATCCTCAGCCTGTATTATTTGATGACTTTAGAATATTGCCTTACATGGGCAACATGAACAGCTATGTTTACAACAAAGTGAATAAACGTTTAATGGCTACTTTAAGTGAAAACAATTTTGCGACTTTCTATGAATACGATGAAGAAGGGGCTTTAATACGCACAAAAGTTGAAACAGAAAAAGGCATCATGACAGTTCAAGAATCAAGAAGCAGTTTAAGAAAAAAATAAACCCATGAAAAAAATAAGTTTAAACATCCTCTTTTTATTGCTAATCTCATTTTTGAATGCTCAAAATTTCAAAGATGACATGAGCAAAGTGAAACAAAAATACAATGAGTTAAAGCATTACCAATGCCATTACCAAATTGAAGTCTCTTTTGATGGAAAATCTCACAGCAAAGTGGATTTAGATGTGAAAGTTTCCGATTCTAATTACCATTATAAAATTGGAAATGAAATCATCTCTGTTTCCAACTCTGAATTCATGCTAACAGTGGACAACGATTTAAAAATGATAGCCATTGCCAAAAGAAATTCCATGATGGCAAATGCTGTAGAAAGTATCCCTGATGTCAATGACAGCAATTACACGGTAGAGTATAAAAAACTAACCGATGGTGACATACAATATACCATTCAATACAAACAGGGTGAACTTAGCCAAAGTACTTTGACTATTGATCCCAATACTTGGCAAATTAAATCCATAGCCTATAACTCTGCTTTAGAAGAAGAATACGAATGGAGAAAATATGGAAAACGAAGTACAGTCATTACTTTTTCCAATTTGAAATCCATAGACAAATTGCCCGAATCTTTTTTTAGTTTAAGTAAATACATAGTTAAAACTAAACAAGGATATGAAACAACATCAACTTACAAGACTTATCAATTATTAGATACCACCATTAAACCAGAATAACATGAAAAGAACATTAATTAGTATATTAATCATCATGGGATGTGTTAACATCCAAGCGCAAACCAACATATCTGCTGGCAATGTGAGTGGAACTTGGACCAAAGCAGGTAGCCCATACAAAGTGAATGGCAACATCACCATATCCAATGGCAACACATTGACAATAGAACCGGGAGTAAGGATTGAGTTTGCATTTAAAACCTACATAAAAGTAGATGGGAGGATATTAGCAAAAGGAGGAAAAAACAGCAGCGACAGCATTTGGTTTACCAAACAAATGACCCATGATACTGGGAGTTGGAAAGGAGTAAAGTTTATCAACACAGCTAATACCAATGATACCAGTGAATTTAAATACTGTGTGTTTAGACATTGCAAGAGTTTATGGGACACAGCCAAAGCCAATATCAGTGGAGGAATAACAGTGATGGGGTATGGAAAAGTGAAAATAAACAACTCTACATTTTACAGAAATGAAGCCAATATTGGAGCTTGTTTGTTTTTAACCAGAAGTGCTTATGCTAAAGTAGTTTCATGTGAATTTAAAATTAATAAAGCCAGTAGGTTTACTTATTGGAATGGTTCAGCCGAAGCGGCATTTAGAGTTAGAGGTTCAGCAATTGCTGTTGAATATTTTAGCAATGTTTTTGTTGACAGTTCTATATTTAGAAACAATATAAGGGGTAAAGATTACAGAAGCAGTCCATCCATTTTGTTAGAAGCTTCAGTAATTGATATAGAAGGTGAGAGTAGCAATAATCTTAAAACAGGAGGGATCATTAATAACTCAGTTTTTGATGGAAATGAAGGGATTACTATTTATTCTTATTATAAAACTAACACTTATTTAAATAGTTGTACTTTTAAAAATGCACCAAAAGGAAAATCATTGTATGTTTTTTATACTTTAAGTTCATCAAATAATTTAATTTATAATTCTTTTTTTATATATATTAAATCATATTCAATATTAAACAGTGAGAGTTCTAGCATTCAGGTTATTAAAAGTTTATTTCAAAACAATGAAAATTTTATATCTTTAGTTACAGAATCTCCAACAAAAGATGTGTCGAAATTGATTTTTAATCAATGTAAAATATTAAATAATAAGAAAACAGAATTTAGTTCTGTACATACTTCTGGAATAACAGCATCAGAAATTTCTAATAGTTTGATTGCAAATAATACATTTGATTTAATATCAGGTCATAATATAAAAAATTCAACGATAGTAAATAATGTATTTGGTGTAGATTTAATGGGTGGAAATCACCATTTATATCCTAATAATTATAAACAACTTATTTATGTAATTAATTCAGTAATTTGGGGTAATAAATCAGATAGTTTTAACGGTCGTCAATTGATTATTTACCCTGGTTCCACAGCATATTTTAACAATAATTTAATTGAAAATGATACTAATACTTTTTGTAATTATGCTTATGGTAAAATTTTATTAAATCCATATGTTTATCAAAACAATATTTCCACCAACCCTCAATTTGTAAATCCTACTTTGGGGGCAGGTTATACTTACGATGCACTTAATGCAGATTTTAGTTTAAAAAGCACTTGCGCCATCACTTCACCTGCCATCAATGCCGGCTCAACAGATACACTGTACATGCGCTTGCCCAAATATGACTTAGCTGGGAACCTGCGCTTCTATGAAGGCAGAATCGATATTGGTTGTTATGAAGATAATTCTGGCTCAGCCAAGGTGAGCATCATAAAAGCACCTAAAAACGATAGCTTATGTGAAAACAGCCGCCCTGCTTTATTGACCTTGTCTGCCTTAGGCAAAGGTGTAACCTACCAATGGCAACAAAGCAGCAATGGTTCTTCTTGGACAAATACAACAACTAAAGATTCATTAAAAATCAACAACCCACTGTTGGCAAACAATACCTACTTATACCGTGCCATCATCAATGGCACTTGCGATAAAGATACCAGCAATCCTGTTTCAGTCATTGTAAAACCAGCACCAAAACCAAACCTGGGAAAAGACACTGCACTATGTAAAGGCACTAGTTTGACTTTAAACAGCAGCGAAAACGGCACTTATTTATGGCATTCAAATACCACAAACAATGCCTATAGTCAAACAATAAACAACAATCAAACTTGGTGGCTACAAGTTACTGCTGCCAATGGTTGTAAAGGCAGAGACAGCATCAACATCACCAGTAAAAGTTTGCCTGTAGTGAACCTAGGAGCAGATAAATCCTTACACCAACTCGGAAGTGTGATATTGGATGCAGGCGCTTCACAAAAGTCATATTTGTGGAATGACAACAGCACGAATCAAACCAAAACATTTTTTGGAAAAGACTTAGGTCCTAATGGCACATACACCATCTGGGTAAAAGTAACAGGGACTAACGATTGCGTGGCATCAGACAGCATCAACATCTCAGTGTTTAACAACACCAACATCAGTTCAACAAACAAAGGATTGACTTCCGCATATCCTAATCCGAGTAAAGACAAATTAACCATAGAAACCAAAGAAAACAGCAGAATCATCATCCATGATGCACAAGGGAAAACAGTATTGAATCAAATCACAGAAAACTACCGACAAGAGTTCGATTTATCTCCATTTGCCAAAGGCATGTACACCATTCAAATCATCCAACCAAACTCAATAATTGAAACTATTAAACTCATCATTGAATAATCACATTTAAAAAACAACCCAAGTTTATGAAACATATTCTCTTAAAAAAAGGCTTAAAATCAACATTAATTAGTTTGTTGTTTTTAGTGTCCATTAATGCCAATGCAGTGGTAGAAACTTATGTTGGCTCATTGCACAAGTTGAAAACATTCCCTTTGCCTGGGGCTATACCAATGGTATCGGAATGTTATGACAACAACAGAATTCCAGCACTGCCTTTTAATGGTTATCCCATGGGTTGGAACAATGATTTTAGTTTTAAATACATAAAAAACAGTGTTTCTGTATCTATTGATCGCTCTGCAAACGCTTATGTCAACACCAGTTCTAATTTTAGAATTAAAATAGTTTTGTGGGCAAAAGATGCCAATGGTGCAGATATCATAGGCAATGCCGCAAACACTACACCCAATGTGACCTTGGAGTTGAAATACAATCCTGCAAACAATGTCATTGAAGATGACAAAGCCTTGTATGCTTTTGAAAATGCAGTGTGGTTCAAAGCCACTGTAGTTGAAATCAGTGATTTTAATAATGTCATCATTAGTCCACTAGGACCTAATTATCCCGACATTGATTTTGAGACTAAAATAGAAATGGACAGGGTATATCCTTTGGACATTACCTCAAGGCTTTCACCTAATTTCCCTTTGTTTAGTATCAGTGTCAAACCATTTGGGTCTCCAATTCTTGGATGTGTAGATAAACAAGCCATTGAATGGGCTAATGTTTCTGGAGCAGAAGAATGGGAAATTGAATGGCAGTTTTTAGAATACAACAATCAATGGACAAATTTACCCTCAATAGCTTGGTCTAATTTAATCAATCCTCCTTGCACCGATATTGATTTCAGAAACAATGCCACCAGAGTTAGAATAAATAAATTTACTTCATCTTCTTCCGGATTATTGTTATCTCCCTATTTTGAAATTCCATCCATTTACGAATCAGGTTACTTGGTATTTAGGGTTCGTCCAATTGGCAGAGACATCAATACTTTTGAAGAAATATATGGTCCTTGGAGCATGAATGACAAAGTCAGTTGCTTTTCACTTGGGGTATTAAATTCAAATTCCATGTACGTAGCCAATTACAACGAAGATTTAAATTGGCAGCGCAATGTGTCTTTTGCCGAAGAAGGCAAATACAAACATGTCATCAGTTATTTTGATGGAGCATTGAGAAACAGACAAAGCGTTACTTTAAACAATACTGATAATGTTCCAATAGTTGGTCAAACTTTTTATGATTATGTTGGCCGTCCCACCATACAAGTATTGCCAACACCTGCTTTGGATAACAATACAAATTCTTGTTTTAGACCCAATTTTAATACCTCATCAGCTACCAATACAGGATATAATTATTTGGATTTTGATTTAACTGCCAACTCCATATGTCCTTCGGGAATCAAAGTATCCGAAATGTCAAATTCTTCTGGGGCTTCACAATATTATTCACCTAATGGTTACAATGCATTGACAATGCCATCATGGCAAGCTTTTGTTCCTGATGCTCAAGGATATCCTTTTACACAAGTAGAATTTACACCCGATAATACTGGTAGAGTTGCCAGACAAAGCGGTGTTGGACCAATGCACCGATTGACTGGTGTAGATCACAACATCAATTCAATCAATGGCAAAGAAACAAAGTACTATTATTTAAAACCAACTCAAAACGAATTGTACAGATTGTTTGGAAGTGAAGTGGGAAGGGCTGCTCATTATAAAAAGAATTTGGTTATTGACCCAAATGGCCAAACCAGTGTCAGTTATATTGATCCTTATGGAAGAACCATAGCTACTGCTCTTGCTGGCGACCCTAACAACACTCCATCGTTAACACCATTAGCTTCTTCAAATCAATATTTCAATGACTTATCAAACAACAAAAGTTATTCTGATATATTTAATCAAAGCTTGTCTTACGATGAAGTGTTTTATGTGACCGATGCAAATTCGAGTTATAACATCAAGTACGAAGTAATTCCTGCTGTTTTTAATCCCGAATGTTCACCCGAAGGAGTCTGTTTTGATTGTGTGTACACTTTGCACTTAAGCTTATTAGATGAATGTGGTGTCAATTTAATTCCTGAAGACAAACGGTTTGTCAACGTTGGCAACATCAATCCATTTGATGTCAATTGTAACTCAGTGTCTTTTAATTTAACTCCTAATGGAGGAATTTCCTTGTTATTACAAAAAGGCTCTTATCGATTAAGCAAAACTCTGACTGTTAATACTGACGCATTGGAATTTTACAAGCAAAAATATTGGGAAAACAACAATTGTCTTAAAACATTTGAAGATTTCTTGGATGAAGAAAATGACAAATTAGCCATCAAAGACAAATGCATATATACTTGTGTTGAATGTGAAGAAGAGTTAGAACAATTAAATGAACGCAAAACAGAATTAATTGCTAAAGGCAACAACAGAACTTCAGAAGAAAATACAGAGTTAGAGCAAATGGATGGAAAAATTACTGAGCAAAATAAATTGTGCAGTGAACTTTGTAAAGTGCCTACTCCATGCGAAATTTTAATTGAAAACATCTTATCTGATGTCACTCCAAATGGACAATATGCTTTGTTGATGAAATACGATGAAATTAACAATGTGTCTGTTTCTGCTACTGAAGATGATGTCAATTTATTAAACGACAACCAAAATAGAACTTGGAAAAACGGTTGCAGTTGGAGAACACCCTTAAACCCTAAAATTGCAAACAGCACAAACGATGATTATTACAACGAAGATGGAACTTTATCATTGATATTAGTGACTGAGAATGGACCTGAATTAGTGGAAAATGGTTCCTATTACAATGAAGATGGAACTCCTTGGACTGGAGGTGCGAACTTAAGATACATCAAACCTAAAGATTTAAAATTATTAGGAGATTTTGTCAACTATTTTAAACCGAGTTGGGCACATAGTTTAAAATATTACCATCCTGAATATTGTTATTATGAAAAATGCAAATCTGTAGAAAACACTTACCATTTTGACAACAGAATGTTGATGGAAAATGACGCTGACAAAGCCAAAGAAAAAGGGTATTACAATCCTTTGAACAATTTGGACATCAGCAACAACAATACCAACGAAAACATCACACCTTACCCTTACTATTCATCCGAAAATCAATCAATATTAGATAAAGAACCATTCAATCCAAATTTATACCACAGCGATGGAACTGATTACTTGGTAGTGAAACTAAGAGAAAAATTATACAATTATTCTGCTTATGAAAAGAATATTGCAGGTATCAATGTCACCTTTTACAAAAGTATATGGGACATTTATAATGACATGAAAACTGCTGCTAATTTAAGCAGCGAAGACATTGAATGTGTAGGTGATCCACAATGGCCACTTTTAAGAGCACTTTATTTAAGCGCTAAAACAGAAGTGCTAAAAGATTTTTATACCAATACCAACAATTGTGGGGACTTAAACATCAACTGTCCTACTTGCAACAATTCACAACAATGTGTAGGAACAGTGACTATAGAAACTGGAAAATTAGCCCGATTCCCTCTTGATGGCAATTCATTAAATTCAAATTTGAGTTTCGATCCTAACAACAATGCCAATACTTTTGATGATGGTAAAGAATTTGTGGACGGCAAATTGGTGGAATTTTGTACTGATAAATGCGAATCGTACATCAGTTATTGGAAAACACAGTTAGAAAAATGCGATATCTATAAAAATACTTGGAGCGAAACCCAAAGAGAAGCCTTAATCACAGATTTGAAAAAAGTATGTATCAATGGCTGCGATGAAAACAATTTATTGGGTTCTAGAGAAGTGCCATTGTACAGATACAGCAGTTTGCAATCAGGTGACTTCGAAAGCTTTTATGATGTGTTTGTTCACCATTTTGGAGCTAATAATTTGACACCTGGATTATGTGATGAGTTAATATTAGAATGGCCAATGGATTATGGTCATGATTATGCTGCCTACGAAGGACCTTATGCTGATACTTGTGCTTGCAAAAAGAAAGATTATGCAACTTCCAATCCAAATTGTGTACCTAATACCATTCCTGATCCATTGGTAGATTGTGCTTGTAACATCAAGAATGCCGAAGTAAGACAAGCAGCTTTAATGACTTTAGACATTCCAGACAATTTAAAATGTCAAAATTGTGTTGACTGTAAAACCTTCAACACTGGTTATTCAGAATTTGTTTTACGTTATGGAAAATCCACTGTTGATGCCATGTCTGATTTGCAATTTCAAGAGTTAATGGTTAAATTCATGAATTTGTATTTAGGTTTTAATCTCACTTATCAGGATTATCTCCAATTTGCGGCAGATTGTCATCATGTAACACCAAAACCACAACCAACAAGACAATTGTTTTCCAATTTTGAAAAAGCAAGGTATGTAAAAGAGTCAAAACCACAATTGCCTAATTTTAATCAAACTGAAGGCAATGAAATGAATTTAGCAAACACTCAAATTGAGAATTTATGGGATAAAATTAAAACACCTGCAATTCAAAACACAGTTAAAGTGGATGATAATGCAATAAATCAGACAACAATATATCCTCAAACTGAAAACGATTATTTAGCATCGAACAACAACAGCATCATGTTGCCAGAAGTTAGTTACATCACAGCTTCTACGGATGCACAAAACATTGCTTGTAATTGTGAAAAATTATTAACAGCAAAATGGTACACTCAAAATAGAAATAAAGATGGACTAGATGATTTAACTAGATACAATCAGATGTTTGGAAATCAACCATTTGGAAGTCAAGCTGACTTTGATAAAGCATACAAAGTTTGTTGTAATATTTATAACCAAAACAGTCCAGCAATTTCCGATTGTAATAACACTAACTTTAAACCTGGGGATAAATTGACTTTAAAATTAGACTATATAGATGTTGAGATTTTAAGTGGACAAAATTATCCAATCATTACTTCTGATGATTATTCGATACTCAAAGATAATGTTTGTACAGATCCATTAGAGGATGATAATAAACTTGAAAGATTAGATAAATGTGCTTGTGAAAAATTAATGGATGCAAAAGCAAAATATATAAATTTGTACGGATTGCTTATGTTTCAATCAGGAGTAGGAAATCCAAGTTTTGATGCCTATATATACCAAACAATTGGAGTTTCAGGTGCTGACTTTGTCAAATTGACAAAAAGATGCGAAGAGTTCTGGCAAAGTGGAGCTGGAGAAGATGATAATGGAGTTGTAAGGCCTTGGTCAGGAATCAACTCAAATTGGAAAAAAATTTCTTTGACAAATCTAAAAGAAGATGCTGACGATGAAGATTTAATGGTTCCAAAAAAAATATTATGTCCACAACCTCAAAATCAACCTGAACCATGTAAACACTATACACCTGGTTGTTCCGAAATTATTTTAGCTTTAAGTGAATATTTGAAAAATAATCCAACACCATCAGGATTAAACTTTAATTTTGATTATGCTCCATCAGACAATTGGTTTTACAGTTACATGTTATATGGTGGTTGGGAGAATTTTTACCAAACTTACATGGATCATAAAGAGAATTTATCTCCAGATCCTGCACACACATCTTTTTTTAATGGTTTTGCTGATTTTGCAAATAACTTTAGCTTCATTAAAAAACCATGTAATACTCCAGCTAACTTTTCAGCATCTTTTTTAATTCAAAAGTTAAAATCTTGTCTGCCTGAACCTTGCCGCCCTGATTGTCAAGATTTTCAAAATATTTTTGACAACAACATCAAACAATTTTGTTTGAACGCTGACCCAAGACCTTTAAATTTTGATGAAAATACAACATTAAAAGACTTTTATGTTTTGGGGAAATTAAATTATTATACAGATGAAAGCACAAAACAAGCCATTGATAATTTTACCAATCAGATTAATGCCATAATGCTCAATAAGTGCCCTAAACAAAACAAAAATTTAAAATATGATTTCAGTCAAATTTGGAACATGATGTGGCGTTGCTTTAATTGGCCAAATAACAGCACAGAACCTCCAACTGTAACTAAACCTCCAATATTGCCGCCTAAATGCCAAACTTGTTATACCATAGATATTGATTACTTGAAAAATTTCGAAAATTTTCTAAATAAAATTACAAAAGGAAATAATACTTTTTCCCCCAATTTAAACAAATTAAATTATGACGATTGGAAATTAATTAACATGCCTAACGTTAATGTTACTGAGTTTTATAATTCAAACTTATATCTTCCTAACACTTCAGCTTCTCAATTAAGATATAGAATAGATGAAGACAGTTATGATGTGCCATTTATGGAAGTTGAAGTAAAAGACAATTCAGGTTTTGTATTAGGATTTACTTTGGAATTCCCTAGTGATGTAGATAAATACAATTACGGTTACATCAAAGAATTTACTAAAATAAGACCTTTAAAACGCATTGGTTGTGGTTTGCCAAAATCGTATGAAATTGTAGCAGAAATCATTATTCCTGAAGCATATCCTGGAAAAGGTACTACTGAATTCATCAAAATGTACGGTTCCTTCACTAAAGGTGGTTTTGCAGAGTTTACCGATTGTTGGGATACCTGTGTGCGCCTGTGTAACCGCCCTCAAATTCCTGCTCCTAAATTGGATAAAGACCCTTGTGAACAATCACTTAAACGTATTGCATACAGCAATGCCCTTTACCGCTTCGAGGAATACAAAAAAGACATCAACCAAAAATTTGATGCAGATTACAAAGAAAAATGCATGAGCTCAGTTGAAAATTTCACTACCGAACGCAGCAAAAGAGAATACCACTACACTTTGTATTACTACGACCAAGCTGGAAACTTAATTAAAACCGTTCCACCTGAAGGTGTTGACATTACTAACGTATATCTAACCGCTACTCAACAACAAGCCTTTATGGATGCCCGTTGTAAACAAGCCGAAGACCATTTCACAAATCCTAATACCAGTCCTAAGGCTAACATGTACCACAGTTTGATAACTAATTACAAATACAACACCCTAAACCAATTAATCTGGCAAAAAACTCCAGATGGTGGCGAAAGTAAGTTTTGGTACGATGATTTAGGCAGAATAGTGGTGTCTCAAAACGCCAAACAATTAGCTAATGAGGCATTCAGTTACACCAATTTTGATGCATTAGGTAGAATCACGGAAGTAGGGGAAAAAACAACCTCTAATGCCATGGATTACGAAATTGCTGCTAATAAAAATCAATTAGACGCATTCATGTCAAGCGGAACTAATAAACAAGTAACCAGAACCTATTACGATGAAGATTTAGGTAGCCATCCTGCTAACTCCTTGTTCGAGAATGGATACCGCAAATATTTAAGACACCGCGTAGTCAGCTCCCATTATTTTAAAAACACGCCTCCTTCTGGCTCTCCTGCTGGATTTGGTAGCGATGCTGCTACCCATTATAGTTACGATATACATGGTAATGTGGAAGAACTAATCCAAGAAATAAATGGTCTAGGACTCAGCGTGTCTGATGCAGTAGAATACAAAAAAATGAGCTATAAATACGACTTGTTGAGTGGAAAAGTAAACGAAGTACATTATCAAAATGGACAACCCGACCAATTTCACCACAGGTATTTTTATGATGCAGACAACAGATTAACCAAAACAGAAACCAGCAGAGACAACTGGAACTACACCTTAGATGCCAAATATTTTTATTATTTGCATGGACCATTGGCTAGAACAGAGTTAGGAGATTACAACCAAAAAGTACAAGGTTTAGATTATGCCTATACCCTACATGGTTGGCTTAAATCCGTGAATGCACCTACTATTAACCCTGCAACAGAAATGGGTAAAGATGGCAACCAGTTAATTCCTAACAACCCTAATTTGAGCGTTGCCCGTGATGCCTTTGGATTCATGTTGCATTACTACGATGGGGATTATGCTCCAGTAGGAGGTTTAAGCAGTAATTTTGTGCCAAATATTACAGGTAGTAATTTACAAGCTGCTAAATACGATTTGTTTAATGGCAACATTCCATTCATGCAAACCAGCATACCCGACCCTACAGCCTATGCAGCCACTGGGCAGGTAGTAAACAATACCTTAGGCAATGTGTACCGCTACGACCAGCTAAACAGAATAGTAGAACACAAAGTGTTTGACAACTTTGACAACAACACCAATACATGGTTGAATTCACCTATGGCTAATGGCATGGGCAATTATTACGAAACCTTTAGCTACGATGCCATGGGCAATATTCTAACCCTAAGCAGAAATGGCAACAATGCAGGTCCAACCAATGCCATGGACAACATGACTTACCGCTATCAAAATACCGATTTGCAGATGATCAACATGGCTTATATCAACTCAGTAGGAACAAATGCCAATTTCTCAGCCTACATACGACCTACAGAGAGCAACAAACTTTATCATGTAAACGAAAGTGTAAGCAACAGCAATTACACAGACGACATAGACGACCAAGGCACATACAATGCTAACCCAAATACCATTAATACAGCCAATAACTACGGATACGATGAAATTGGCAACTTGGTAAGAGACAATGCAGAGGAGATAGCTGAAATAAAATGGAATGTGTATGGCAAAATACAGAGCATTACCAGAACCAATGGCAGCAGCAAAGCAGATTTAGAATTTGGCTACGATGCAGCAGGGCAAAGGTTATATAAAACAGTGAAACCAAGAACAGGAGGAACCCTAGCCAACCAAGACAAATGGGTAACAACCTATTATGTGCGCGATGCTACTGGCAATGTCATGGGCACTTATTCAAAAACATACACAGAATTAGTACCAAACAACCAAATAAAAGAAGAAATTAAAATAAAAGAATTACATTTGTACGGAAGTAGCCGTTTAGGAATATACAATGTAGAAATAACGATGGCAACACAGGAATACAATATCAATGGGTATAACAATACTGGTGAGTTCAATAACCCTAGCCCAATGTTTAACAGCAAAGTATTAACTACAATGCCTGCATTGCCTACCATTTACATTGTTTACAAAGGCAAAAAACAACTAGAACTCAGCAACCACTTAGGCAATGTATTAGCCACCATTACCGACCGCCACATAGCCCGAGACGACAATGGCGACCTTATTACCGATTACTACAATGCCGACATCAGCAGCACCTCAGATTATTATGCATTTGGGAGTGTAATGCCAGG
>CAYVDH010000042.1:0-21062 GCA_964450355.1 uncultured Flavobacteriaceae bacterium | reverse complement strand
TGCCTTCTTGTCTGCTCCCAAATGGCAATTTATCAGTAAAGTATTTATAAATAATTACTCCTAATGCCCAATAATCATAATTGGTTTGCAAAACACCATCTTGTCTAAGTTTCGGATTAAACAATTCGGGTGCTGCATATTCTATCGTGCTATTGGCTGCAGTGCTTGTGGCTTGGCTATTGCTTTGCCTTTCTAACACTTCTTTACTCATGCCAAAATCACAAATTTTAGGTATTATCTTCCCGTTTTCAATGTGCAACAAAATATTGGCAGGTTTTAAATCTCTGTGTATGGTTTTTACCCAATCATTTTTTACGCTGTCCCATCTTCTTGTGTGCAGATAATCTAAACCATTAATTATACCATTGATGATTTCATCGGCTGCATTTTGTTTTTCTTTAAGGACTTTTTGTTCAATAAATGTTGCCAAATTGCCGCCTGCAATGTATTCCATCACCGCCCATTGTTCGGTTTTGCTTTGTCCTAAACTATCTAAACTTTGGGTTTCAAAATAATCCAAATATTTAACAATATTGGGGTGGCTGAGAGATTGAGCGTGTTCTATTTCAGCTTTTAAAGTTTGTCTATCAGTATTATGGTTTAAGCTAAATTGTTTGAGGGCTACTGTGTTATTGGTACTGTTGTCTATGGCTTTATAAACTCTGCCAAAACCGCCATGATCAATAAAATCTTGAGCAGCGTTAATTTCGTATCGGTTGTTGATTAACATGGTCTCTATTGCTTACTCTTTTGATAATTCTTCAAAATCTAACAAGTCTTTGGTTCTACCTGTTGATTTTTTATTGGTTTTTAAACTGTGTAAATCTATAATAGATATGGGTAAATTGCCAAAATTATCTTCAATTTTATGTTTATAGGCTTCTTCAAATGTGATGCCGTCTAAATCAGTAATTAAATCAATACGATTAGGAGGCATTCCCAATTGTATGATGATATCTTTTTGCAGAAAATCTTGTTCTGTATAACCCAAACTAGAGCCAATAAATTCTTTAATGGTTTTGAGTAAAAGTTTAGCATTCTTGGCTTCTGCCCAAACCCAAAAATCTATATCTTTAGTAAAACGAGGGTAGCCATGATAAGTTACAGCATAACCACCCACCAAAAGGTATTTCACCTTATTTTTGTTTAACAATTCTACAAACTCTTTGAAGTCTTGAGGTAATATCATAATTAAGTCCAAAATAAGATTTTCTTAATTCTTCAAGCGCTTCTATTCGTTTTTGAGGAGTTACACCCATCCAATAACTTCTTTCGGAAGGCTCATTGTTTTTTTGATAGATATTGATACTGATTTTTTTCAATATGCAAATATAATTATTTTATTTTATCTTTTTTTAGGATGAAATAAAATGTTAATGCATAAAATAAAAAGGCAATACTAACTATAGAGAAGATGATAAATATAGATAGATGATAAGAAAACATAGGACCTAAATGTTGCCATAAATTAAAATTATCTGGTAAACTTAGTGCATCTATTGCTTTTATTTCAGATTGATTGTTGCTTATTGAGTTTTGATCAATTGACAAGCCTTGTGTACCCCATCTTGAAATTGTAAATAAACTTAAAAAAGCAACAATTCCATTGCCGGCTTTTAAAGGATAAATAATGCCAGCAAGAACAATTTGTGGTATTAACATTAATGGCTGTATAGACATAGCTTTTTCAGAATTATTAACGATTGACGATAAAAGTAAGCCTATCAATGTAGAACCAAAATAAACAACATTAAGGAGTAAAAAAGGATAAATTAAAAGATTTAAACCCAGTAAATTTTTAAAATATAACACACTATTTACACTTAATAATAACACAAAAATCTGTAAAAAACCAATAAGACCCAACACTGTTAATTTAGATAAAATGTATGGTGCAATTCTAATATTAAATTGTCTTTCTCTAGCAAATACGGATTTTTCATCAACAATTTCTTTTGAAGAGTTTGCTATACCAAACCAAATGGCACTAACCACCAACATAAATAAAAAACCTATTGTGATTCCATTATAAAAAATAATCGATAAAAGAAATCCAATAATTGGTGCCTGAATGATTTGAATGGCTAAATTTTTTTTGTCATTCCATTTAATTTTTAGGTATCTTTTTGTAAGTAATATGTATTGATTCCAGTAATTTGGTTTCGCAATTTCAAAATCTTTTAAATTGCCATTTTCTATAATTGAATTTTTAAAATTATCATTATAAATTTTGCTAAATTTAAAACCATTGTCTTCTATTTTCAATATAGAATAAAGTTCTGTTGTTCTTTTAACAGAAAAATGATTTAAATACTCATTAACTTCTCCACAAAAAACCAAATAACCTCCTTTAGCCATCCAAATTACTTTATCTGCAAATAACAAATCTTCAGGTTTGTGTGAAACCATTAAAATAGTGACACCATTTAATGTCAAGTTTTTTAAACACTGAAGAAAATCTTCAATAGTTTCTGGATCTAGGGGAGAAGTTGGCTCATCTAAAAAAAGTATTTTTGGAGAACTAAGCAATTCTGTTGCTATACAAAGTCGTTTTCTTTGCCCACCAGATAAATTTGAAATCTTTGTATTTAAAATTTCATCATTATTCAAATTCACTGCATTTAAAACTTCATTTTTTATTTTTTCAAACTTGGAATCATTCAAATTAGGTATTCTAAGTTTTGCTGAAAACCATAAAGATTCAATAACACTTAATTCTTTGTTAACGATATCATCTTGCGGAACATAACCAATTAAATGTTTTATAACACTAAAACTATTGGAGATGTTTAATCCAAAAATCTCTATGGTACCTTTATTTATTGATTGAATTCGTGCTAAACTTTTTAGTAATGTTGATTTGCCACATCCAGAAGGTCCCATGATTAAACAAAAATCACCTTCTTTTATTTTAAAACTTTGCTCATGCAATCCAATCTTGCCATCTTTGAATTGTTTTTTAATTTTATGAACATTTATTATTTCATTGTTAATTGGAGGTTTAGTAAGATAAAGTATATCAACGCCTATAATTATTTGTTCATCACCAATTAATTCAATAGATGTGTTTTGTATTCTAATTCCATTAATATAAGTCCCATTTTTAGAATTTTCAATTAAAGTATAAGAATTTTCGCTGTTTTTTGTAATTGAGCAATGTTGCCTAGAAACTAAAGTTGAATCCAAAACAACATCGTTATGTTCTTGTGTTCTGCCAATTTTAATGCAGTTTTTATGAATAAAATATGTACTTAAGTTGATCAATATTTTAATGTTTATTTATAGTTAATTATTAATCGCTTTTTATTGATTGTATTTACAGCTTAAAATTATTATAAAATCGAGATAAAAGTATCTTTAATAAGTTGTAACCCGAACTCATATTAATAATTAAGTAGTTGAGAACAAATGTAGAGTAAAATTTATTAAAAATGTGATTGGCTTTTAATTTTTTACATTTATAAATTTAGTAAATGAATAAAAATGGAAAAACAATGAATGTTTTGAATTATCAATAACGATTTGAATTGCTTGTTATAATTGATATTGAATATGAAATACAGTTTGTAAATTAAGTAATTTTAAAACAATGGTTTAATTACAAGTATTAGAGGTGTTATTAAGTACATTAAATGTAAGTTATTCGCCTTTTTTTTAAAAAACATGAAAATAATTCATTTTTTTTCAGAAACTATTTGTAAATATTAAATATTGTTGTACCTTTGCAGTCCTTTTTACAAAAAAAGAAGTTAAAAATAAATTATGCCTACCATACAACAATTGGTTAGAAAGGGGCGACAAACCTTAGCTCAAAAGAGCAAATCTCCAGCTCTTGATTCATGTCCTCAAAGACGTGGCGTTTGTACTCGTGTGTATACCACAACCCCAAAGAAACCTAATTCAGCCATGAGAAAAGTGGCTCGTGTTCGTCTAACAAACCAAAAAGAAGTGAATGCTTATATCCCAGGAGAAGGTCACAACCTACAAGAACACTCTATCGTACTCGTAAGAGGCGGAAGGGTGAAAGACCTACCGGGAGTTCGTTATCACATCGTTAGAGGTGCTTTAGACACAGCAGGTGTTGAAGGTAGAAATCAAAGAAGAAGTAAATACGGCACTAAAAAACCTAAAGCTAAAGCAGGTGCTGCTCCAGCTACAAAAGGTAAAAAATAAGGATAAGAATCAATGAGAAAAGCAAAAGCAAAACGCAGAATTTTATTGCCTGACCCAAAGTTTAACGAAACTATTGTAACCCGTTTCGTAAACAACATGATGTGGGATGGTAAAAAAAGTGTAGCCTTCGGTATCTTCTATGATGCCATTGAACTAGTAGAAAAGAAAGTTTCTGACGAACTAGGAATTGAAACTTGGAAAAAAGCATTAAACAATGTAATGCCTATGGTAGAAGTAAAAGCCCGCAGAGTGGGTGGAGCTACTTTCCAAATTCCAACTGAAATTGCTCCTGACAGAAGAAGCGCTATGGGAATGAAATGGTTAATTTCATACTCCCGTAAAAGAAACGAAAAATCAATGGCAGAAAAATTAGCAGCAGAAATCATCGCAGCCTCTAAAGGTGAAGGTGCTACTGTTAAAAAGAAAGATGATACCCACAAAATGGCTGAAGCTAACAAAGCGTTTGCTCATTTCAAAGCTTAAGGAGAATTTAAAATGTCAAGAGATTTAAGATACACAAGAAACATAGGTATTGCCGCTCATATCGATGCTGGTAAAACCACTACTACTGAGCGTATATTGTACTATGCTGGTGTAAATCATAAAATTGGTGAAGTACACGATGGAGCAGCTACAATGGACTGGATGGCTCAAGAACAAGAAAGAGGTATTACCATCACTTCTGCTGCTACAACAGTATTTTGGAAATATAGAAATAACAATTACCACATCAACATCATTGATACCCCAGGTCACGTTGACTTTACAGTTGAAGTTAATCGTTCTCTTCGTGTATTGGACGGTTTGGTGTTTTTATTTAGTGCTGTTGACGGTGTAGAACCACAATCAGAAACTAACTGGCGTTTAGCTAATAATTACAACGTTGCTCGTATCGGTTTCGTTAATAAAATGGACCGTTCAGGTGCTGATTTCTTAAATGTTGTAAAGCAAGTAAAAGACATGTTAGGCAGCAATGCTGTTCCTCTTCAATTACCAATAGGTGCTGAAGACAATTTCAAAGGAGTAGTTGATTTAATCAATTTCCGTGGAATGATTTGGAACGAAGCTGATAAAGGAATGACTTATGAAACCATTGATATTCCTGCTGATATGGTTGAAGAAGCAACTGAGTGGAGAGAAAAATTGCTTGAAGCAGTTTCTGAATATGATGATAAATTGATGGAGAAATTCTTTGAAGATCCTAATTCCATCACTGAAAGAGAAATTTTAGATGCATTGCGTGCTGCTTGTTTGGACATGAAAATTGTTCCAATGGTATGCGGTTCATCTTTCAAAAATAAAGGCGTTCAAACCATGCTAGATTTAGTAATGGAATTAATGCCAAGTCCAATGGACAGAGAGAGTGTTGTTGGAACTAATCCTGACACAGAAGAAGAAGTAAGAAGAAAACCTGATTACAATGAGCCTTTCACTGCTTTAGCTTTTAAAATTGCAACAGATCCTTTCGTAGGTCGTTTAGCTTTTATGAGAGCTTATTCTGGTAAATTAGATGCAGGTTCTTATGTATTAAATACAAGAAGCGGAAACAAAGAACGTATTTCTCGTATTTTCCAAATGCATGCGAATAAACAAAATCCTATCGAATTTTTAGGTGCTGGTGATATCGGTGCAGCAGTTGGTTTCAAAGACATCAAAACAGGTGATACATTGTGTGATGAAAAACATCCAATAGTTTTAGAATCTATGGTGTTCCCTGAACCAGTAATTGGTTTAGCTATTGAACCTAAAACTCAAGCTGACGTTGATAGATTAGGAGTAGGCTTAGGTAAATTAGCCGAAGAGGATCCTACTTTCAGAGTTAAAACTGATGAAGAAACTGGTCAAACTATCATTTCTGGAATGGGTGAGTTACACTTAGAAATCATTGTTGACCGTTTAAAAAGAGAATTTAAAGTTGAAGTTAATCAAGGAGCTCCACAAGTAGCTTATAAAGAGGCTATTAAAGGCTCAATTACTCACAGAGAAACATTCAAAAAACAAACAGGTGGTAGAGGTAAATTTGCTGATATTCAATTTGAATTGTCTCCAGCAGATGAATCATTCACTGGCGAAGGTTTACAATTTGTAAACGAAGTAGTAGGTGGATCCATCCCTAAAGAATACATTCCTTCAGTTCAAAAAGGATTTGCTGAAGCTATGAAAAATGGAGTATTGGCTGGATATCCTATAGACAAAATGAAAGTGAGATTGTTCGATGGTTCATTCCACGCAGTTGACTCCGATTCATTGTCATTTGAGATTTGTGCTAAATCAGCTTTCAGAGAAGCAGCTCCTAAAGCTCAAGCCATATTGTTAGAGCCTATTATGAAATTAGAGGTATTAACACCTGCTGATTATATGGGAGATGTACAAGGTGACTTAAACAGAAGAAGAGGGATGTTAGAAGGAGTGGATGAAAGAGCTGGTTCACAAGTAATCAAAGCTAAAGTTCCACTATCTGAAATGTTTGGATATGTGACTAGTTTAAGAACCATCACATCAGGAAGAGCATCTTCTACTATGGAATTTGATCACTATGAAGAAGTTCCTCGCTCAATGGCAGAAGAAGTAATTAAAAAAGTAAAAGGACAAAAAGCAAACGCATAATACCAATGGTAACACAAAAAATTAGAATAAAGTTGCGTTCACATGACCACAATCTGATTGACAAATCAGCTGAAAAGATTGTGAAATCAGTAAAAGCAACAGGAGCCGTAGTAAGCGGACCAATTCCATTGCCAACCAATAAAAAAATATTTACAGTATTGAGATCACCTCACGTAAATAAAAAGGCAAGAGAACAATTCCAATTGTGCTCATACAAAAGATTATTGGACATACATAGCTCAACTGCTAAAACAGTAGAAGCTTTGATGAAATTAGAACTTCCAAGTGGTGTAGACGTAGAAATTAAAGTATAACAGAAAGAATCATGGTAGGAATCATAGGAAAAAAAATAGGAATGACTAGCATCATAGATGAAACAGGTGCTAAAATGGCTTGTACTGTAATTCAGGCACAACCCAATGTAATTTCTCAAATAAAAACAAAAGAAAAAGAAGGGTATAACGCCATTCAAATTTCAGCAATAGAAGTTAAATCAAAACATTCAAACGCTGCAGAAATTGGTCATTTCAAAAAAGCCAATTCTAATCCAATGAAAGTGTCAAAAGAATTCAGAGTTGACCAAGTAAGTGGTAATGTAGGAGATGTAGTAGATGTAACAATATTTACTGAAGGAGATTTTGTTGACATAGTAGGAACTACTAAAGGAAAAGGTTTTCAAGGGGTAGTTAAAAGACACAACTTTAATGGAGTTGGTCCAGCTACTCACGGTCAACACGATAGACAAAGAGCTCCAGGTTCTGTTGGTTCTTCATCTTATCCATCAAAAGTATTCAAAGGTTTAAGAATGGCTGGAAGAATGGGTGGAAAAAGAAAAATCAATATTAACTCTAAAATTTTAAGAGTGTTACCAGAACAAAATTTATTAGTAATCAAAGGTTCAATCAGTGGTCATAACGGATCAGTAGTAGTAATAGAAAAATAAAATGGAAATTAAAGTACTTTCAAGCAACGGTACCGAAACAGGTAAAACAGTAAGCTTACCAACTGAAATATTTGGAGCAACTCCTAATGACCATGCTATTTATTTGGATGTAAAACAATATTTAGCTAATCAAAGAACAGGAACACATGCTACCAAAGTAAAAGGTGAGGTAAATTACAGTACTAAAAAACTTAAACGTCAAAAAGGTACAGGTGGAGCTCGTGCAGGTAGTAGAAAATCAGGTGTATTCGTAGGTGGTGGTCGTATTCATGGCCCACAACCTAGAGATTACAGTTTTAAATTAAATAAAAAATTAAAACGTTTAGCCAGAATTTCAGCTTTATCTCACAAAGCGGCTAGCAACAACATCATCGTTTTAGAAAACATTAACTTTGATACACCTAGCACCAAAGGCTTTACTGGAGTTATTAAAAATTTAAAATTAGACAATCAAAGAGTGCTTTTAGTTACTCCTGAATTAAATAAAAACCTTTATTTAAGCAGCAGAAACATTGCTAAAGCGCAAACAATAACAGCTTCTGAAATCAATACCTACCAAATACTTAAAGCAAAAACTTTAGTGCTGTTGGATGGATCTATAGAAGTAATTAAACAAACATTAAATTAAACAAAAGATGTCAGTATTAATTAAACCACTATTAACAGAAAAAATGACTTTGCTAGCTGACAAAAGACAGCAAGTTGGTTTTGTATGTAAACGTGAAGCAACAAAAACAGAAATAAAAAATGCAATCGAAAAACTTTACAGTGTTGAAGTTGATTGGATTAACACAATAGTAACTGCACCTAAACGCAAAAAAAATAGACGTACTGGTCAAGTTACTGGCAGAACAAACATTTATAAAAAAGCAATTTGTAAACTAAAAGAAGGTCAAAATATTGACTTCTTTGAAAATATTTAAGAAAAATGGCAGTTAAAAGACTTAGACCAATCACACCGGGTACCCGTTTTAGAGTGGCAAACACTTTCAGTGAACTTACAGCTTCAAAACCTGAAAAAAGTTTAACTGAACCTCTACATAAATCAGGAGGAAGAAACAACCAAGGTAAAATGACTATGCGTTACATAGGCGGTGGTCACAAAAGAAAGTACAGAATCATCGATTTCAGAAGAGACAAAGTGGGTGTTCAAGCAGAAGTAATGACAATTGAATATGATCCTAACCGTTCAGCATTCATTTCATTAGTTAAATATTCTGATGGCGAAAAAAGATACATCATTTGTCCAAATGGACTAAAAGTAGGTTCTAAAATTACCTCAGGTACAGGTTCAATTCCTGAAGTAGGAAATGCAATGCCTTTGGCAGAAATTCCACTAGGCTCTATAATACACAACATAGAATTAGCTCCTGGTCAAGGTGCTAAAATATGCAGAAGTGCTGGTTCTTATGCTCAATTAGCTGCTCGTGATGGTAAATACGTAGTTGTAAAATTACCTAGTGGTGAAACTCGTATGGTATTAGGTACTTGTAGTGCAACAATAGGTTCAGTATCAAACCCTGATCACAGCTTAGAAGTGTACGGAAAAGCAGGTAGAAGCAGATGGTTAGGTAGAAGACCAAGAACTCGTCCAGCAGCAATGAACCCAGTAGATCACCCTCAGGGTGGTGGTGAAGGTAGATCAAAAGGTGGTCAACCAAAATCAAGAACTGGTATATACTCACAAGGACAAAAAACTAGAAATCCTAAAAAGAACACTAGCAGATTAATCATAGAACGTAGAAAAGGTAAAAGAAATAAATAATGGCAAGATCACTTAAAAAAGGTCCTTTTATTGATTGGAAACTTGATGAAAAAGTTTCTAAAATGAACGAGACAAAAAAGAAAGCAGTAATCAAAACATGGAGCAGAAGATCCATGATCACCCCTGATTTTGTAGGGCACACATTTGCAGTTCACAATGGTAATAAATTTATACCAGTGTATGTATCTGAAAACATGGTTGGCCACAAACTAGGTGAATTTGCACCAACAAGAACATTTAAAGGACACTCAGGTAATAGTAAATAATAAACATGGAAGCAGTAGCAATATTAAGAAATTGTCCCCTATCTCCTAGAAAAATGAGATTGGTTGTTGACCAAATTCGTGGAGTAAATGTAGCAAAAGCATTGAGCATACTTCAATACAGCGATAGAAAATACTACGCAGGTTATGTTGAAAAACTTTTGAAATCTGCCATAGCAAATTGGAAAAGCAAAAACAGCGAAAGCAAAGCCGATGAAAATGATTTATTCGTTTCCTCAGTATTCGTTGATGGAGCTTTTGCAGCTAAAAGACTTAGAACTGCTCCTCAAGGCAGAGGCTATAGGATTAAAAAACGTTACAACCATGTAACCATTAAAGTAGATACTAAACAAACAACAGAAGCATAATAAACATTCATGGGACAAAAAATAAATCCAATAGCGTTAAGATTAGGAATCATCAGAGGTTGGGAAAGCAACTGGTATGGTGGCAATAAATTCGCTGATAAACTTGTAGAAGACGAAAAAATAAGAAAATATTTAGCTGTTCGTATTCCAAGAGGTGGTATATCTAAAGTGGTTATCGAAAGAACCATCAAACGTATTATCATCACTATTCATACAGCTAAACCAGGTATAGTTATCGGTAAAGGTGGAAATGAAGTAGATAAAATCAAAGAAGAGTTAAAGAAAATTACTAAAAAAGACGTTCAAATTAATATCTACGAAATTAAAAGACCTGAATTGGATGCTAAATTAGTTGCTGAAACTATTTGCCAACAAATTGAAGGTCGTATTTCATACAAAAGAGCTATCAAACAAGCTTTAGGTAATACAATGAGAATGGGTGCTGCAGGGATTAAAGTAAGTGTTTCTGGAAGATTGAATGGTGCAGAGATAGCAAGAGCAGAAAAATACAAAGACGGAAGAACTCCTCTACATACATTGCGTTCTGACATTGATTATGCATTAGGTGAAGCTCTTACAGTATATGGTAAAATTGGAGTAAAAGTTTGGATTTGTAGAGGTGAAATTTATGGTAAAAGAGATTTATCCTTAAATGCAGGTTCAGACAGAGGGCCAAGAAGAGATGAAGGTGGCTCAAACGATAGAAACGATAGAAGAGGTCCAAGAAGAGATAGAAGAGATGATGGAGCTGGACGTGGAGATAACAAAAGAAACGATAATAGGAGAAAATAAAATAAAAAATCATGTTAAGTCCTAAAAGAACCAAATTTAGAAAACAACATAAAGGCAAAGTGAAAGGCCTTGCTACCAGAGGACATCGCTTAAGCTTTGGAACCTTCGGTTTAAAAAGTATGGAAGCCGCATGGATTACTGCTAGACAAATTGAAGCAGCCAGGGTAGCTCTTACTAGACATATGAAAAGAGAAGGTCAAGTATGGATCAGAATATTTCCAGACAAACCAATTACCAAAAAACCAGCTGAAGTACGTATGGGTAAAGGTAAAGGAGCTCCAGAATATTGGGTTGCTATAGTAAAACCAGGAACCATTATGTTTGAAGTTACAGGTGTGCCTTTAGCTATAGCACAAGAAGGTATTGCTTTAGCCGCTCAAAAATTACCAGTATCAACCAAATTTGTTGTTAAACCCGATTATACAGAATAAAAATGAAAAACAGGGACATTAAAGAATTACCTACTAAAGAACTAGTAGACCGTTTCAAAGAAGAAAAATTAAGATTAGTTAAAGTTAAATTTAACAATTCAGTTTCTAAAATTGAACAACCACATAAAATCAAAGAATCACGCAAAAACATTGCAAGATTACTAACAGAAATGAACAGCAGAAGAATTGATAACGAATTAAAATCAGCTGAAAAAAATAATCAATAAGAAATGGAACAAAGCAGAAACGCACGTAAAGAAATCATTGGTAAAGTAACCAGTAACGCTATGGATAAATCCATTGTTGTTGCTTACGAAACCAAAGTAAAACATCCTAAGTATGGTAAGTATTTTAAGAAAACAAAAAAATACTATGCCCATGATGAAAAAAATGAGTGCAATAACAATGATATAGTTAAAATTATGGAAACAAGACCTTTAAGCAAATTAAAATGCTGGAGACTTGTAGAAATTATAGAAAGAGCAAAATAACATGATACAAACAGAAAGCCGTTTAAAAGTAGCAGACAACAGTGGAGCAAAAGAAGTTCTTTGCATCCGTGTATTGGGCGGAACCAAAAGACGTTACGCTTCAGTTGGAGATAAAATTGTAGTAGCAATTAAAACAGCATTACCTAACGGTGGTGTAAAAGCAGGTACAGTTTCAAAAGCAGTTATTGTAAGAGTAAAAAAAGAAATCAGAAGACCTGATGGATCTTACATACGCTTTGATGAAAATTCTTGTGTGTTATTAAACGCTTCTGACGAGCCTAGAGGTACACGTATTTTCGGACCAGTTGCTCGTGAACTTAGAGAAAAACAATTCATGAAAATCATTTCATTAGCACCAGAAGTATTATAAGAATATGAGCACATACAAAAATTCACACATTACCTCAAAAATCCACATTAAAAAAGGAGATACAGTAGTTCTGTTATCAGGTAAAGTTAAAGACAATAAAAACACTGGAAAAGTGTTGAAAGTATATCCTAAAACATACAGAGCTCTTGTTGAAGGTTTAAATTTAGTGTCTCGTCATACTAAACCTAATGCAACACATCCTAATGGTGGAATCATTCAAAAAGAAGCTCCAATTCACATCTCTAACTTGATGCTTATGCACAATGGAGTTGCTACAAGAATAGGAAGAAAAGAAAACGAAAACGGAAAATTACAAAGATATGCCAAAAAAACTGGCGACTTTATTAAATAATTGAAATAAAATGTCTTACACACCAAATCTAAGAAAAAAATATACCGAAGTTGTAATACCTCACATGATGCAAAAATTTGCATATAAAAATGTGATGGAAATTCCATGTCTTCAAAAAATATGTTTAAATCAAGGCGTAGGAGCTGCCGTAAATGATAAAAAAATCATTGAGGCTGCTGTTGATGAAATGACTCGTATATCAGGTCAAAAAGCTCAAGCAACTATGTCTCGTAAAGACATCAGTAATTTTAAATTAAGAGCTAAAATGCCTATAGGTGCAAAAGTTACTCTTCGTCAAAATTCAATGTTTGAGTTTTTGGAAAGATTAATATCTGTTGCTCTCCCACGTGTAAGAGACTTTCAAGGTCTTGCAGTTAAAGGATTTGATGGCAGAGGAAATTACACCATGGGTATCACAGAACAAATCATATTCCCTGAAATAGATATCGATAAAACAAACAGAATTTCAGGAATGGATATCACTTTTGTAACTACTGCAAAAACTGATGAAGAGTGTTTAGAATTATTAAGAGCATTTGGATTACCTTTTAAAAAGAACTAATAAAATAAAATGGCAAGAGAAGCAATAAAAGCCCGCGAGTTAAAAAGAGCTAGAATGATAGCTAAATACGCAGAAAAAAGAAAACAATTGAAAGAAGCTGGAGATCTTTTAGGTCTTCAAAAACTTCCAAAAAGTTCTTCACCAGTACGTTTGCGTAACCGTTGTAAATTAACAGGTCGTCCTCGTGGATACATGAGAACTTTCGGTATTTGCAGAAACCAGTTCAGAGAAATGGCTTCAGCAGGTAAAATTCCAGGAGTAACTAAAGCAAGTTGGTAATAAATTAAAAATTAAAAAAGAATAAAATGACAGATCCAATAGCAGATTTTTTAACACGTTTAAGAAACGGATTAGCTGCAAAACATAGAATAGTAGAAATACCTGCTTCTAACCTTAAATTAGCAATGACTAAAGTATTGTTCGAAAAAGGATACATATTAAATTACAAAGCTGAAGCAACTGAAAACAAACAAGGTGTAATCAAAGTAGCTTTGAAATATGATGCTATCACTAAAATTCCTGCCATAAGAGAACTTAAAAGAGTAAGTAAACCTGGTCTTAGAAAATATGCACCAGCTGATAACTTACCAAGAGTAATCAATGGCTTAGGAATTGCTATCTTATCTACTTCTAAAGGAGTTATAAGTGATAAAGAAGCTAGAGCACTTAATATAGGCGGAGAAGTATTGTGTTACGTGTCATAATTAAAACAAAATAAAACCATGTCAAGAATAGGAAAAGCACCAATTAAAATACCAGCAGGTGTAGAAATTAAAGTTAATGATAACAACATCGTTGTTAAAGGTCCTAAAGGGGAACTTACTCAACCAATAAATTCAAATTTTAAAGTTGAAATAAACGATGGTGTATTGACAATTGCAAGACCAAATGATGAAAAACAAAATAAAGCTCTTCATGGTCTATACCGCTCTCTAATTAACAACAATGTCATTGGTGTTAGCCAAGGTCATTCTACTAAACAAGAATTAGTAGGTGTTGGTTACAAAGCGTCAAATGCAGGTCAAATGTTAGACTTATCATTAGGATACTCACACAGAATCATGCTTGAAGTACCTAAAGAAGTAAAAGTAACTACTGTAACTGAAAAAGGATCAAACCCTACTATCATTTTAGAAAGTGCTGACAAACAATTAATCGGTCAGATTGCTGCTAAAATTAGATCCTTCAGAGCTCCTGAACCTTACAAAGGAAAAGGTATTAAATTCTCAGGTGAACAATTAAGAAAGAAAGCTGGTAAATCTGCCTCTAAAAAATAAGAATTAAAGAAATAAAATGGGAAACGTAAAAAGCAATAGAAGAGAAAAAATTAAAAAAAGAGTTTCAGGCGCTATTATATCATCTGCTGAAAGACCAAGATTGGTTGTTTTCAGAAGCAATGCTGAAATTTATGCTCAAATTATTGATGTAAACAACAAAACAATTTGTGCTGTTTCTTCTCTAGAAAAAGATATCAATTCACTTAAAGAAACTAAAACCGCTAAAGCAACCATCGTTGGTAAAAAAATTGCTGAAAAAGCAAAATCTAACGGAATTGAAAAAGTAGTGTTCGATAGAAATGGTTTCTTATATCATGGAAGAGTTAAGAGCTTAGCAGAAGCAGCTCGTGAAGGAGGATTACAATTTTAAAATACAACATTAAGAAATTATAAAAATGTCATTAAGCAACCAAAAACGCGTCAGACAAATAGACACAGAACTATCTGAAAAAGTAGTAGCAATTAACCGTGTGGCTAAAGTAACTAAAGGAGGTAGAACTTTTAGTTTTACTGCTATAGTTGTAGTAGGAGACGGAAACGGAACAGTTGGTCATGGTTTGGGAAAAGCAGGTGAAGTAACCGATGCAATAACTAAAGCCATTGAAGATGCTAAAAAAAGTTTAGTAAAAGTGCCAATTTTAAACGGAACAATTCCTCACGAACAAATTGGTAAATTTGGTGGCGGATTTGTATTCATCAAACCAGCATCAAGTGGAACAGGAGTAATTGCAGGTGGTGCAATGCGTTCTGTACTTGAAAGTGCTGGAGTAAAAAATGTGTTAGCAAAATCAAAAGGCTCTTCTAACCCTCATAACGTGGTAAAAGCAACTATTGATGCTCTTGTTAATTTAAGAGATCCATTCACCATTGCTAAACAAAGAAACATCAATTTAAAGAAAGTATTTAACGGATAATATTATAAATCATGGCTAAAATAAGAGTGACTAAATTAAAAAGTACAATTGGTCAAAACGAAAGAGTAGAAAAAAACATGGCAGCACTTGGTCTTAAAAAAATCAATAGCTACAATGAAATTGAAGCAACTCCACAAATACTTGGTATCATAAGAAAAGTTAATCATTTAATAAAAGTAGAAAATATTTAAGATGGATTTAAGTTCATTAAAACCTGCAAAAGGTTCAATAAAAAACGGAAAAAGATTAGGTAGAGGTACTGGTTCTGGAAGAGGTGGTACATCAACTCGTGGACACAAAGGTGCTCAAAGTAGAAGCGGTTATTCCCGTAAAAAAGGTTTTGAAGGCGGACAAATGCCACTTCAAAGACGTATCCCTAAGGGTGGGTTTAAAAATTTCAACAGAGTTGAGTATGCAGGTATCAATTTGGATGTTATTCAACAACTAGCTGAAAACAAAAACCTTACTGTAATTAATCACGAAACTTTAGTAGCTAATCATTTAGTAAGCAAAAGAGAAGTTTATAAAATATTAGGTAGAGGCGAACTTAAAGCAAAAGTTGAAGTACATGCTCATGGGTTCACTGCTACAGCTAAAAAAGCAATTGAAGATAAAGGCGGATCAGCCAATGTAATTAACAAGAAATAACTATTGAATGAAAAAATTTATTCAAAAAATTAAAGAAATCTGGAGCATCGAAGAGTTGAGAAGAAAAATTCTCAACACTTTGTTGTTTCTATTGATTTATAGAATTGGAACTTTCATTATTTTACCAGGTATAGATGGTACTGAATTAATGGAAGGTTTAAAACAACAAACTGAAGGTGTGTTGGGTTTAATCAATATATTTGCTGGTGGAGCATTTGGTCGTGGAGCTATTTTTGCCCTAGGTATCATGCCCTACATTTCCGCTTCAATTGTTATCCAATTACTAACCATTGCTGTGCCTGCTTTCCAAAGAATGCAGAAAGAAGGTGAAGATGGAAGAAGAAAAATCAATCAATACACCAGAATTCTAACGATAGCAATTACTGCTGTTCAAGCTGTTAGTTATTTATACAACATCACTGCAAAAGACAACAATTCTAATGCTTTGTTATTTGTTACTAACCCAACATTGATGACCGAAACTTGGTTCATGATAGTTAACGTTATTGTTTTAATTGCTGGTACTATGTTCACCATGTGGTTAGGCGAAAGAATTACTGATAAAGGTTTAGGTAACGGTATTTCACTTATCATCATGGTAGGTATCATCGATAGATTACCTGAAGCATTAGGTTTTGAAATCGACCAAAGATTTACTAAAGGTGGAATTCCTTTATTAGTTGTTGAACTGGTATTTTGGTTAGCTGTTATTGTAGTCACCATTTTATTGATTCAAGGTACTCGCAAAATATCTGTTAATTATGCCAAAAGAGTAGAAGGAAACAGAATGTTAGGAGGTGCTAGACAATACATTCCATTAAAAGTAAATGCTGCTGGAGTTATGCCAATCATCTTTGCTCAAGCATTGATGTTCATTCCACCATTCATAGGAGAAAGCATGCAAACTAATAGTTCATTTATCAGATCATTAAGTGATTACAGCTCATTTTGGTACAATTTTGTTTTTGCAGTATTAATCATTGCTTTTACATATTTTTACACTGCTATCATGGTTAATCCTAATCAAATGGCAGATGACATGAAAAAAAATGGAGGATTTATTCCCGGTGTAAAACCAGGTAAAAGCACTAGCGATTACATAGATGAAATCATGTCTAGAATTACATTCCCAGGATCTTTGTTTTTAGCATTGATAGCTATTTTACCAGCCTTTGCGATGTTATTTGGAATTAGTCCAACATTTGCACAATTTTATGGTGGAACATCCTTGTTAATCATGGTAGGGGTGGTGTTGGATACTTTACAACAAATAGAAAGTTATTTGTTGATGAGACACTACGATGGACTAATGAAATCAGGAAGAATAAAAGGAAGAACAGGATTAAACCAACAATCAGTTTGATAATTTAAAAATAAATACGTAATTTCGCACCCCCAAAAACCATGGCAAAACAAAGTTCAATAAAACAAGACGGAATCATTGAGGAGGCTTTGTCTAATGCCATGTTCAGAGTGAAATTAGAAAATGGACACGAAATTATAGCGACTATTTCGGGTAAAATGAGAATGAATTACATTAGAATTTTACCAGGAGATAAGGTTCAAGTTGAAATGAGTCCCTATGATTTAACAAGAGGAAGAATAGCATACCGTTACAAATAAAATATAAAGAAGAATTATGAAAGTTAGAACTTCAGTAAAAAAACGCAGTGCAGACTGTAAACTAGTAAAGAGAAATGGTAAACTTTATGTGATAAACAAAAAGAACCCTAAATTTAAACAAAGACAAGGATAATCAATTATTTTATAAACAATAAATGGCAAGGATAGCAGGTATAGATTTACCAAAAAACAAAAGAGGCGTTATAGGATTAACCTACGTCTTTGGAATTGGAAGAAGCATGTCTTCTCACATTTTAACAACAGCAAACATCGACCACGATAAAAAAGTGGGAGAGTGGAATGATGATGAATTAACTTCAATTAGAAACATCATCGCTAATTTGAAAAAAACTGAGGGAGAACTTCGTTCTGAAATTCAACTAAACATCAAACGTTTGATGGACATTGGATGCTACAGAGGTACCAGACACAGAAAAGGGTTACCACTTAGAGGTCAATCAACTAAAAACAATGCTAGAACAAGAAAAGGAAAACGTAAAACTGTTGCTAACAAGAAAAAAGTTACTAAATAATTAATGAGTACACCTAAAAATAAAAAGAAAGTAAAAGTAGACCCAATAGGTCAGGTGCATATTAAAGCATCTTTCAATAACATCATTGTGTCTGTTACAAATGCTAATGGCGAAGTTATATCTTGGTCATCTGCTGGTAAAATGGGATTCAAAGGGTCTAAAAAGAACACTCCTTACGCAGCTCAATTAGCTAGTCAAGATTGTGGTAAAGTAGCCTTTGATTTAGGATTGAGAAAAGTGGATGTTTTTGTTAAAGGTCCTGGTTCTGGAAGAGATTCCGCTATTAGAAATTTAGCAGCCATTGGATTAGAAGTTATGTCTATCAATGACAACACTCCACTACCTCACAACGGATGTCGCCCACCTAAAAGAAGAAGAATATAATCATTTAAAAATACAAATTAAGACAATAGATAATGGCAAGATATATAGGTCCTAAAACCAAAATAGCTCGTAGATTCAAAGAACCAATCTTTGGCCCAGATAAAGTTTTAGAAAGAAAAAACTACGGTCCAGGAATGCACGGTAATTCTAGAAGAAGAACAAAACAATCTGAATACGCAATTCAATTAGCTGAAAAACAAAAAGCGAAATACACTTATGGCGTACTTGAACGTCAGTTTGCTAAAACATTTGCACTTGCAGCTTCTAAAAGAGGTGTAACAGGTGACAATTTGTTGAAGTTTCTTGAATCAAGAGTAGATAATACCGTTTATAGAATGGGGATTGCTCCAACAAGAAGTGCTGCTAGACAATTAGTACTTCATAAACACATTTTAATTAACAATGAAGTAATGAACATCCCTTCATACCAATTAAAACCAGGTGATGTTGTTTCTGTTCGTGAAAAATCTAAATCAATGGAAGCAATTACTAATTCATTAAGTACTGGAAGAAAAAAATTCAATTGGATTGAATGGAATGATAAAGAGATGTCAGGTACTTTTGTTGCACTGCCAGAAAAAGCCGATATTCCAGAAAACATCAACGTACAATTGATAGTAGAGTTGTACTCAAAATAATCAATAAACTATTAACAAAATCAAATTATAAAAAAATGCCAATTTTAGCATTCCAAAAACCTGAAAGAGTAATCATGCACAAGGATACAGACTTTTATGGTCTGTTTGAATTTAGTCCTTTAGAAAAAGGATATGGTATCACCATAGGAAACTCTTTACGCAGAATTTTATTGTCTTCATTAGAAGGTTATGCCATCACTTCACTTAAAATTCAAGGTGTTGAGCATGAGTTTTCAACTATCAAAGGTGTAGTTGAAGACGTAACTGAAATCGTCCTTAATTTGAAACAAGTTCGTTTGAAAAAATTAGCAAAAGGCGATGATCACGAAAAAATCTTCATTAACATCAAAGGTAAAGAAGTATTCACCGCTGGGGATATATCTAATTTTACTAACATATTTGAAGTGTTAAATCCTGAACAAGTGATTTGTAACATGGAGCCATTTGTTAACATGGAAATGGAAATTACCATTGATAAAGGTCGTGGATATGTACCAGCTGAAGAAAATAAACCTAAAGATCCCCCAATTGGCTTAATACCTATTGATGCTATATTTACCCCAATTAAAAATGTTAAATATTCTGTAGAAGATTTTAGGGTTGAACAAAAAACTGACTATGAGAAGCTAATTATTGAATTACACACTGATGGCTCTATCCACCCAGAAAATGCTCTGAAAGAAGCTTCAAATATTTTAATTCAACACTTTATATTATTTAGTGATGAAAATATATTGTTGGATAGCCAAGTGAAAAAACCAGCTCAAGAAGTAGATGAAAATTTCTTACACATGAGAAAAATTCTTAAAACAAATTTAGCTGATTTAGATTTATCAGTAAGAGCATACAATTGCTTGAAAGCCGCTGAAATTAGAACTTTGGGTGAACTTGTAAGTTTTGATATCGATGATTTATTGAAATTTAGAAATTTTGGTAAAAAATCTTTGTCTGAACTTGAAGAGTTTGTTAAAGATAAAGGCTTAAACTTTGGAATGGACGTAGCAAAATACAATTTAAACGAAGATTAATATTTAAAAGAGAATGAGACACGGAAATAAAGTCAATAAATTAGGTAGAACTGCATCTCATAGAAAAGCTTTGATGGCTAACATGAGTATTTCCCTAATAAAACACAAAAGAATCACAACAACCCTTGCCAAAGCTAAAGCTTTAAGAGGATATGTTGAGCCACTTATTACTAAATCAAAAAATGATACCATGCACTCTAGAAGAACTGTTTTCTCTTACCTAAGAGACAAAGATTCTATCATAGAATTGTTTGGAACTGTGGCCGAAAAAGTAGCTAGCAGACCAGGTGGTTACACAAGAATACTTAAAATAGGTACTAGAGCAGGTGATAACTCTGAAATGGCTATGATTGAATTGGTAGATTTTAATGAATTTACTCCTTCATTTGGTAAAAAAGATAAAGCAGCAAAAGGAAAAACTCGTAGAGGTAAAACCAAAAAAGAAACTACAGCTGCAGTTGAAACTAAAGCTGAAGATACAACTTCAACTAATACTGAAAAACAAGAGTAAAATTATTATTCGAAATACTATTCTAAAGCCTCTGATTCATCAGGGGCTTTTTTATTGACTTATCTTTCCAATCCTAACCTGTTTCTTCTTTAGAACTTGCTTAAAATGTAGCAATAATATATCCAGAAAATGAAACATAGGGATTACTTTATGACAAAAATTATTGCTTGGTACAATCTAAAGGGAAACCCAATTTCTAAGGCTTATCCGGATCAAGCACAAAAGTTGTGGGGTAGAGAAAAATAAATAGATATTTGCATCAAAAAAGATGCATGAATCATTTGATATATTATTAGATCTAGTATTGCCAGCAGGAGTCAAGACATATTTTGAGTTAAACCCAGATTACGCATTAGAAAAAAAGGTTTAAATTTGAGTTCTAAAATCCT
>CAYVDH010000041.1:0-21430 GCA_964450355.1 uncultured Flavobacteriaceae bacterium | reverse complement strand
CAAAGTAAATAAAAGCAGTTGTTAATTTTTTTTTGATTTAAAATCAACTTGACGCATCTTGTCCGGAAAACTAAGTATGAATTCATTCATTGTTCTAAATTTTGAAATCTTAGATTTTTTAGAACAATTTTATAAGAATGAAATCAATAAAATGAGTTAGAAGTTAAATTCTACTAGCGGCAGGAGTTTTTACCAAATCAGTTAAGCTTAATTCAAGGGCTTTGGTACTTAATCCTGTCATTTTTGGATTGAATTGATGCAAGTGTAATAATGCTTTTTCAATGGTGTTAGATACATCTTTTAAAATGGCCAAGTCGTTCACTTCAGCACCTTGAGTCATTAAATATCCAAATACTCTAGCCATGCCACAATTAGCAATAAAATCAGGGATTACTGCTGTGTTGTTGTCCATGTATTGTGAAATTGGTCCAAGGAAAATTTCTGCATCTGCAAATGGAACGTTTGCGCCACAACTTATCACTTCTACACCAGAAGAAACTAATCTTTCTGCCTGATTTTGGGTAATCAATCTTGAAGCTGCTCCTGGAATGAATATTTCATGAGGCAAGTCCCAAATTTTGGCATTCACATCATCAAAAGTTAACATGTTTGGAGCAGAAAGTTCATTTCCATTGCGTTGTAAAAATAAAGATTTTATCTCTTCAAATGTAAATCCTTTTTCATTGATTAAACCGCCATTTCTATCGATAATTCCATTGATTAAAACACCGTTTTTAGACAAGTAAAATGCAGCAGCTGCAGCCACATTACCCCATCCTTGAATTACAGCGAATTTGCCATTTAATTGCCCTCCCCAAATGTTGTAATAATGTCTTACTGCTTCACTTACTCCCCATCCAGTAATCATATCGGCTATGGTGTAGTTTTTACTTAATTCAGGTGTGAACCTTTCGTCTTTTATTGGAAGCAGTACACCTTCTTGTAATCTGCTTATGCTTTTTAGTTTTTCTTCGGGGCTGTAATTTAAATGGCCATTTACAATGCCCTCTTGTGGATGTAATAATCCATTAGAAGCTGTAATGGGAATTACTTCGTGAATTTCATCTACATTTAAATCGCCTCCTGTTCCATAATAGTTTTTTAATAAAGGATGAACAGCTTTGTACCATCTTTTTAATACACCATCTTTTCTAGGATCTTTAGGGTCAAAGTTAATGCCTGATTTTGCTCCTCCAATTGGTGGTCCACATACCGAAAACTTAACTTCCATTGTTTTTGCTAAACTCTCAACTTCTCTTTTATCTAATCCTTTTCTCATTCGGGTTCCACCACCAGCAGCACCATTTCTAAGTGAATTTATTACTACCCAACCTTCAGCTTCAGTTTCAGAATCTTTCCATTCAAATACAATCTCAGGTTGTTTGTTCTCAAATTTTTTTAATAAGTCTTGCATAAAATTATGCGGCAAAGATACAATGCAGAATCAAGTTCAAAAAATAAAAAAAACAACTTAATAGACCTCAGCTGTCACTTTAAATCGAACAGTGATGACAAAAGGCATTTCGTGGTGCATTAACCTTCTTTTTTTATATTTTATAATCATTTGAAAGTTGTCGTCTTTAATGTAAGGAGCCAATTCTTTATCTTCTAATATCATGGCGATAGATTTTACTTTCACATCAGGAATGTTTTCTCGATAAGCAACTTGTGTTGTTCCTCCTGAAGGAGTCTTAATATCTAGATAAATGTCTTTGATGTCTTTAAAGTTAGAATAAACTCCTGTGGTGTCTCTGTATGCATGGTCCATCACTTGCATTTTGAGTTCTATTAATTTAGCAGAAATGATTCTGTTTTTTTTTGTTTTGTTTTTGCTCAATTGAGCATCAAAAATAGAAGTAGGAAATACATCTGTTTCTCTGGTAATTAAGGAATCCAAATTGTCTTGGTCAATTTCCATGTTTTGCGGCACAAATTGGACCAGTTCAAAATCAACGTAATAGTTTTTGTTGCACTTAGTGCATTGGTACGAAAACACACTTAAAAGAAAAAAAAACACAAATTGGTAATGGCGCCTAAACATAAAAAACAAATTTACAAAACTTTTTACTTAAATCAAAGCGCTAAAATTGCCATTGAGGCAGCCACTTATGCTGTCTGATTTTGCGCCAGTAAATGTTCTTTTTATGTTGATTTGATTTTCAATTCGGAGAACACCCATCAAAGCAAATATAAGGGCTTCCTTGTATTTTACTAATTTTTCATCAGGGATAACTAACTCGGATTCACAATGGGTTTTTATGTATTCAATTAGGGTTTTATTGAAAGCTCCACCACCAGTTACTAATATTTTTTTGTTTGATGAATTGTTTTTACTAAGATAATCAACACTTTTTCCAATTTGAGTTCCAATATGGTCAACAAATGTTTTCATTTTGTCTTCAGGACTTAATTTATCCCCTTCTTTTACAATTCTCCAAAGCTCATCATTTATCCAATCTCTATTTAAAGATTTTGGAAATGGTAGTTTGTAATAATCTATTGAATTTAATTCTCCTAAAAGTTGATAATTGATGGAACCACGAGCAGCAATTTCGCCATCTTTATCATAAGATTGTTCAAAATCTCTTGCCACTCTATTAAGCAATATGTTTGCAGGGCAAATATCAAAAGATACTCTGTATTCACCTACTAATCCAGAGATGTTGACAAACCCTCCAATGTTTAAACAATAATCATAATCATTGAAAAATATCTCATCGCCAATAGCAACCAACGGAGCACCTTCACCTTTTTTTGCCACATCCATGCTTCTAAAATCACTTACTACGGGTAAATTACAGACAGCAGAAAGGGAAGCCCCATCTCCAACTTGCCTTGTGATTAACTCGTTAGGGTAGTGAAATGCTGTATGACCATGAGATGAAACTAAATCCACTTTTATTTGGTGTTTAGCTATAAATTGATTTACCAATTGGCCTAAGTAATGGCCATAAAACACATCTGTTTTAGCATAGCTTAAGGAATCCGCTTTTCTAAGTTGCGACAATCTCAATCTCCATTTTTCATCGTACTCAATGGTTTCGGCTTGTTCTATGGAGTAAGTATATTTTCCATTGTCGTTTGTGATTTTGCATAATGCAAGGTCAACTCCATCCATCGATGAACCTGACATAATTCCTATAACATTGTATATTTTCATATTCCTTTACGGTCTTTTTTAAAATTTAGCAAAAGGCAAAAATAAACAAATTATCAAACTTTCATTTTTCATTTTTTTAAATTCTAAAATATTATTTATCTTTGTTAAGCCAATGAGGGTTATTTTTCTATTTTTCTTTCTTGTTTCTTTTTCAGCATTTGCTCAATTGGATGATGAAAAATTGGCATATCAGTATTTTTCTGAAAAACAGTACGAAAAAGCTGCCGATGTCTATGAAGATCTGATTAAAAAACAGCCAGAATCCATTTATTACTACGAGAATTTATTGCAATGTTATATTCAATTGAAATCTTTTAATGAAGCAGAAAAATTAGTAGATAAAAGAATCAAAAAAAATGAAGACAACTTTATTTACAAAGTAGATAAAGGCTATTTAATGCATCTTCAAAACAAAGAAACCGATAAAAATCAATATTTTTCTTCTCTCTTAAAGACCAAATACCTCAAAGTAGAAGATTATGACTTTCTTGCGAATGCCTTTATAAGAAGAAGATTCTTTAACGAAGCTAGCAGTTCATATGAAACCGCAAGAAAAACATTCAATGATAACAATTTATTTAGGTATGAATTGTCTGAATTGTATTTTGCTACAGGCAATACCAATGCTGGAACCGAAGAGCTTATTTTAATAGCTCAAAATGATGAATTTGCTTTGCAAGACATTAAGGATAAGCTTACTTACGCTTATCAACAAAAAAAAGAATTCTCGGTTTTGTCACAATTATTAATTGAAAAACTTCAGAAACAACCAGAAAACATTGCCTTGAACGATTTACTTATTTGGAGTTTTGTGCAACAAAAAGATTGGGAAGGAGCATTAATTCAAGCAAAAGCAATTGACAAAAGACTAAATAATGACGGTCGAAATACGTTAGAATTAGCTTGGATGTGCCAATCGAATGAAGAATTTAAATACGCCATCGAAGCTTTTAACCAAGTAAAAAGTTTTGGTACAGAAAAAAAATACCATTACTCAGCCCAACAAGG
Source organism: uncultured Flavobacteriaceae bacterium (assembly GCA_964450355.1). GTDB lineage: Bacteria > Bacteroidota > Bacteroidia > NS11-12g > UBA955 > CAYVDH01. Next base: position 17,262 of record CAYVDH010000041.1, on the reverse strand, counting down.
GATTTTGCAAACTGGCTACCTACAAATGAAATTAAACTCTGAGAATGTGAATTTAATGGCCTTAGAGTCAGAATATTTAAATTTCATCAATCACGATGGGAACAATTGGCAAACAGCCGAACAAATGTATCAATTATCTGAATTATACATTTATTATCTACATCAAACTAAAAAGGGAATAGAACAATTAAATAAAGCTTTAGCCATTTCTGATTTAGATGCAAGATTAAGGTCAAAATGTAAGTTAAATTTAGGAGATGCTTATTTAATTGAAGGTGACCCTTGGGAAGCTGACTTATTATACAAACAAGTTGAAAAAGAATATGCTAACGACCCTTTAGGACAAGAAGCTAAATTTAGATATGCTAGATTGTGTTATTTTAGAGGAGATTTCCCTTGGGCTCAAACTCAGTTAGACGTATTAAAAGGAGCAACAACACAATTAATTAGTAATAACGCACTAAAACTTTGGTTGTTAATTCAAGACAATTCAGGGCTAGACAGCACAGATGACGCTTTAAAATTATATGCTGCTGCCGATTTATTGATTTTTCAAAACAAGTTGCAAGAGGCAATACTTGATTTAGATAAAATTTCTTTGTTATATCCTAATCACACCTTAACTGATGAAATATATTTTGCAAAAGCAATAATTTCTGAAAAGCAAGGCAATTACAAAGATGCTCAAATATTTTATGAATCGATCATTAAGAATCACAGTTTTGATATTTTAGCAGATAACTCTTTAATAAATTTAGCCTATTTACTAGAGTTTAAATTAAAAGACACAGCTCAAGCAAAAAAAATATATCGAAAAATCATCATCAATCATTCTGGAAGTTTATTCATTAACGAAGCAAGAAAACGATATAGATTTTTGAGGGGAGATATATACAATAAACAAGACGATTATTATTACGATAGTCATTGACAGAAACAAAATTACGGCTTTTATTAACTATATTCGCGCCTTCTTTTGAATAAAAAAGTTAAAGTTTGTCATCTAAGTTCGGTACATTTTGCCATTGATACCCGCATTTTTTTTAAACAATGCAAAACGCTATCTAATTTTTATCAAGTCTGTTTAATTGCCATTCACCCAATCAAAGAAAACATTGAAGGAATAGAGATCATTCCATTTAAAAGATATCACAACAGAAAATTCAGGGTTTTTTGTTCTTGGTTTATCATGTTGATAAAGGCTTTAAAGGTAAAGGCTAAAATTTATCATTTTCATGATCCTGAGTTAATACCTTGTGGATTGATATTAAAGGCTTTAGGGAAAAAAGTAATATGGGATGTTCATGAAAACATTGCAGACGATATATACGACAAACATTGGATAAAGTATAGAAAAACAGCGTATTATGTATTTTCTTTTTTTGAATTTTTAGCTTGCAAATCGTTTTATTTAATTTTGGCAGAAAAATCTTATTTAAAAAGATACGAAAAAAAGAGCAGACAAATCAGTTTAGTACTTAATTATTGTCAAATCGAATTTTTTGAACCACATATAAAAACAGAATACAAAAGCAACGGAAACCTGTTTTATATAGGTATTCTATTAGAAAATAGGGGTATCATTCAAATTTTACAAGCGATAAAATTGTTAAAAGATGATGGGTATAATTTTCATTTTCATTGTGTTGGTGAATTGTTTAGCGATTTAAACAATCAGATTCATGCCTTGCCATTTTATGATGAAATCAAAGGTCAACTTCATTTTTATGGAAGAAAAACATTAGATAAAGGATACGAAATTGCAAAAAACATGGACATAGGCATGTGTTTAATTTGGCCGATGAAAAATTCAATGGAGAGTTATCCAACAAAGTTATTTGAATACATGGCGGTAGGATTGCCAATAATTACTTCTAATTTTCCACTTTATGAGTCGGTGGTTTTAGAAAATAAAGTCGGTTATTGTGTGAATCCTTTAGAGATTGAAAGTATAAAAAAATCGATTTTAGACATCCACAACGATGTAGAAAAAAGTAAACACATGGGTTATTTAGGGAAAAATAAGGTAAAAGAATTATATTCTTGGGATAGTGAAAGTGCTGAATTGATAAGGGTTTACAGTCGATTATTGGGTATTTAAAAATAAAATTTCAAAACCCATTTGGTAATTCAAAAATGATTAACTAATTTTGCCGTCCCAAATTTTTATCAACAAATAAACCGTGGATTCAATTAGTTACAAAACCGCACACGCTAATAAAAGTACCATCGAAAAGAAATGGTATGTGGTAGATGCAAGCGACAAAATATTAGGTAGATTATCTACTCACATAGCAGCTACTTTAATAGGCAAAAACAAAGTAGATTACACTCCAAACTCAGACAATGGCGACTGTGTTATTGTTTTAAATGCTGGAAAAGTGAAATTATCTGGAACAAAGTTGAACGATAAAGAATACATTACCTATTCAGGTTATCCAGGTGGACAAAAAAGAATATCAGCTGGCGATTTGATCAATAAAAAACCAATCAAATTGATAGAAGAAGCTGTAAAAGGCATGTTGCCAAAAAACAAATTAGGAAGTAAAATGTACACTAATTTATATGTTTATGAAGGCAATGAGCATCCACATCAAGCTCAACAACCAACCGAATTAAAAATAAAATAAACCATTGATAAATTAGAATGGAAATAACAAACACATCAGGAAGAAGAAAAACAGCGGTAGCTAGAATTTATTTCAAACCAGGAAACGGAAGCATCACAATCAATAACAAGCCTTATGATGCTTATTTTACAACTTTAGTAAATCAATTTAAAGTAGTACAACCATTGCAAGTAACAGATTCAATGGGTAAATACGACATCAAAATCAATGTTGATGGTGGTGGAGTAACTGGTCAAGCAGAAGCTATCAGATTAGCAATTTCTAAATCATTGTGCGAAACTAATCCTGAACACAGAATATCACTTAAACCACTTGGTTTATTGACCAGAGATGACAGAATGGTTGAAAGAAAAAAACCAGGTCAGAAAAAAGCAAGAAAAAGATTTCAATTCAGCAAACGTTAATATATACAATCAATGGCTCTATTATCACAAGAACAATTATTGGAAGCAGGTTGTCATTTCGGACACCTTACCAGAAAATGGAATCCAAAAATGGCTCCATACATTTTTATGGAACAAGATGGCATCCATATCATAGACTTAAACAAAACTGCAATCAAATTAGACGATGCAGCTAGTGCAGTTAAAAACATGGTAAAATCAGGAAGAAAAATTCTTTTTGTTGCAACCAAAAAACAAGCAAAAGAAATCATTAAAGAAGCAGCTTCTCAAGCTGGTATGCCTCACGCTACCGAAAGATGGTTAGGAGGAATGTTGACTAATTTTGCAACGGTAAGAAAATCCATCAAAAAAATGCAAACCATTGAAAAAATGGCTAGCGATGGAACTTATGAAAACATCAATAAAAAAGAAAAATTAATGTTGGAACGTGAAAAAGCAAAATTAAATACTGTGTTAGGTGGAATTTCTGATATGACAAGACTACCTGCTGCATTGTTTATTGTTGACGTTAAACGCGAACACCTTGCAGTTGCTGAAGCTATTAAATTAAATATACCTACTATTGCAATGGTAGATACTAACAGCGACCCAACTAACATTGATTTCCCTATTCCTAGTAACGATGATTCTTCTAAATCCATTAAATTAATAGTTGATACTTTATTAGCTGCTATTGAAGAAGGAGCAAACGAAAGGAAAAAAGAAAAAGATTCAATTGAATTAGATAAAGCTAAAGCTAGCAAAGAAGCTGCTGAAGCATAATTTTAAAAAAGACAATTATAAAATGAGTACAATTACCGCTGCAGACGTAAATAAACTCCGTCAACTTACCGGTGCAGGTATGATGGACTGCAAAAAAGCATTGACAGAATCAAATGGTGATTTTGATGCTGCTATAGATTTTTTAAGAAAAAAAGGACAAAAAATATCTCTTAATAGAGCTGATAGAGCTGCTAAAGAAGGTGCTGTTATAGCCCTTACTAGCAGTGATAGAAAAACTGGAATAGTAATTGAATTGAATTGCGAAACAGATTTCGTTGCTAAAAATGAAGATTTTGTTAAATTAGCAAATGAAATAGCAACCCACGCACTATCTACAAAACCAGCAACTATCGAAGATCTAAAATCTGGTCAAATCAATGGTTTATCTCTTGAACAACGCCTTTTAGATGAAATGGGTAAAACAGGTGAAAAAATGGATGTGTCTAAATATGAAATCATTCAAGGTGAAAACATCGTAGCATACATTCACGCTGGTAACAGAATGGGAGTGTTAGTTGAAATGAACAATGCCCCATCAGAAGCAAATTTAATTGCTGGGAAAGACACTGCTATGCAAATTGCTGCAATGAATCCTATTGCTCTTAACGAATCTGAAGTGCCTGCTGAAACCATACAAAGGGAAATTGAAGTAGGTAAAGAACAAGCCATTGCTGAAGGTAAACCTGCAGAAATGGCCGAAAAAATAGCCATGGGTAGATTAAACAAATTCTATAAAGATTACACTTTGTTAAATCAAGAATTTGTGAAAGACAACTCCAAATCAATTAGCCAAATGTTGAATTCTGTAGAATCAGGCTTAACAGTAAAAAGTTACAAAAGAGTTGCCCTAGGCGCATAATGATATTAAGTTTAAAATATCCCGCTTCTTTCAAAAGCGGGATTTTTTTTGCAATAAAAAAATGAAATACAAAAGAATATTACTCAAATTAAGTGGTGAAGCCCTTATGGGTGAACAAAATTATGGTATTGATCCAAAAGTATTAGAACAATACGCCAATGAAATAAAAGATTGCATTGATTTAGGAGTAGAAATAGCTATTGTTATTGGCGGAGGTAATATCTTCAGAGGTGTGCAAGGTGTTCAAGGAGGTTTGGTAGATAGGGCACAAGGGGATTATATGGGCATGTTGGCAACTGTCATCAATGCCATGGCATTACAAGGAGCCCTTGAAAAAGTAAGTGTAAAAACTAGACTTTTATCTGCTATAAAAATGGAACAAATATGTGAACCATTCATCCGAAGAAGAGCCATTAGACACCTTGAAAAAGGACGTGTAGTTATCTTTGGTGCAGGTACTGGAAATCCTTATTTTACTACCGATACTGCGGCCTCTTTGAGAGCTGTAGAAATTGAAGCTGATTTAATATTAAAAGGAACACGTGTTGATGGTGTTTACACAGCCGACCCTGAGAAACATACCGATGCAGTGAAATTTGACCAAGTGTCATTTGCAGAAGTGTATGAAAGAGGTCTTAATATCATGGATTTAACTGCAATTACCTTGTGTCAAGAAAACAATTTACCAATTGTAGTATTTGATATGAATAAAAGTGGAAATCTTAAATCCTTACTTGTCGGTAATAAAGTTGGAACTTTAGTGAGTTAAAGAATTAAAAAATATTAGGTATAAAAAAAGGGCTTAATCTATTTAAGCCCTTTTTTTTATAGTGTTGTATGATTATTTTTCCATGTTTGCAATCTTGTCAAAATCAAATAAAAGGGTAAACCTTAATTGATCTTGCAAAGGATGACGTGTTTGAAATGGTACCAAATAAGCAGCATCTAAACCAAATACATTGTATCTGATTCCAAATCCAAAAGTTAAATATTTTCTGCTGCCTTTTGTGTTTGCTTCGTTGAAGTAACCAGCTCTTAACATGAATTGTTTTGCATATATGTATTCAATGCCTACAGAAATGTTGGTTTCTTTTAATTCTTCTTTTAATCCACCTGGAGCATCAGAAAATGATTTTAAAGCAGCTGTAATCACAGGGTCATCTGAACGAGTTTTTTCATAAATTTTGTTACCACTTGGGTCCATTGAATCAGCACCAGTATATGATTTTAGAATTTTAATCCCTGGAGTAGGTACTAATAGTTTATTAAAGTCAATCATCCCAGTAATGGTGTTGTATTGATCTATATCATATGTCCAAGCCGTACCTAATTTTAAGTTTGCAGGAATGTATTCTCTGTTTGTTTTATCTGAATAGGTGATTTTTGCACCTATGTTTTGCAACATCATGCCTACATTGTAATTTACTTTTTTGGTTTCTTTGCCTTTTTTAACTTTCAAAGTGTTGGTATAAAATCCTGAGACATCACCAGCTCCACTGTGACCAGGTTTTGGAGTAATTCCATTTAATGGTCTAGTTCCAGCTAAGTTAGAATAAATGTATCTCAATGTCACACCTAAGCTCCAATGTTTGCTTAATTGTGATGCGTATGAGCCATCAAGGGCCAATTCATTTGGGTTAAAATCTCCCAAAGGATTTCCTACATCATCAGTGAAATTAATTTTTCCAAAACTGAAATACCTAAATGAACCACCAATTACTGAACGATTATTGATTTTACCATAACCTGCTAAATGATTGTATGAAATTCCTGGAACTAATTTTCTTAACCAAGGAGCATATGATACAGAAATTCCAGATTTTGATTCTGCAAAAGCTAGTGATGCAGCATTCCAAAATAAAGAATTTACATCGCCTGAAGAAGCAACTCCTGCATCGCCCATTGCAGCTCTTCGGCTATCTGGCGTAATAGTTAAAAAGGGAACAGCAGTGGTTATTACATTTTGTTGTCCCAATAAATCGTTTCTAGATATGCTGCTGTTTTGAGCATAAATATCAGTTAAACAGAAAATACTGAATAGAATAGCTCCGTTGACTTTTTTTAATTTAAACATTTAATTTTGATAATTGAATTGCGTAGAATTGTAATCAATAGTGCAAATATAACAATTTAATTGAAATCAGTTTAAAATCACTAATTTTTCTGTTTTTTCAGCTCTTTCTCCTTTGCTGTTTTTTACTACTATTTTATAAATATACACGCCTTTTGATAATTTATCATCGTAATCATCTCTTCCATTCCATTCGATGTCTGAAACTAAACTTGTTGCAGCATCTATTTGTTTTTCAATTGTTTTTATTGTTTTGCCACTGATAGTTGTAATGGTAATTATGACATGTAAATTGTCTCCAGCGTTGTTGTGGTTGAACAAAAATTTAGTGTTATTTGAAAATGGATTAGGGTAATTATAAACGTGTTCAATTTTGAATTCATCGGAATTGCCAATTTCAAATTCAATGGTTTCTTCCATGGAATTATTGTATGAGTCCCATACTTTTAGAGTATATGTGTGTTTGCCAGCTTCTATATAGTCTCCTTGGTAATTTAATTCGCCATTGGTATAGCTGTTTAACAATGCTTTGTAATATTTATTTACCACAAATGTTTTCTCTTTGTTAGTTCCTTTGTCTATAATGACTAACATGTCTCTTCCTATGCCACTTCCAGAAGTGTTGATGCCATTTTCATCGAATATTTTTGCCAGGAAAATAGGAGTGTTATCTGTTAATCCTCCACTAACAAAACTGTAATCATCTATGAATAATTCTATGTCTGGACCTTTGGTATCATTAGCAATGTTTTTCTCAGTTCCACCTACTGTTATTTTTTTATACCCTGTTGCATCATCGTTGTTGGTATGAGCATACAAACTGATTTTACCTATTCCATAATTGTAAGCTATGTCCTTTGGTATGACACAAGTAAATCTGAACTTGCCTGAATTCACGGTGGACGAACCTTTGTAAAGGATGTTGGAGTAGGCTTTAAAATTTCTTTTTAATCCCAATGCATCGTTGGCTAAAGTAGAAAAATCAGACTCTTTATCTAATATAGTTGGATATAATAACCCGTTAAAATCTGTTATTGAATTTCCGTTTTGATCTTCAATGTGTCCAACAAAAGTCATTTTTGACAAAGCATTTAAAGTATCGGTAGATTTGTTTTGACTGTTGTTAATGATGCTATCAATTACTACAACTTGGTTAGGGTAATTTAAAGTCAACGCTGGGTCGGCAAGTAAAGTAAACATCCTGTCGTTTATTGAAGGATTAGTTCTGTTTTTTAATTTTTTATAAATGTCTCCAAGTTTAGGGTATTTCCCACCAATTTTCACAAAAGCACAATTGTTCCAAAATTCTTTGGTTAAGTTGGCATTGTTCTGAGCATCTACTATTCTTGTTGTGGTAAAGTTTGCTATAGCACCACCGTTAGGATTTAATATTAAATATTCGCCAGCACTTCTAATTCTCGCATTATCAAACCCCGTGAAACTGCACGTTGCGGTAAAAAATGCAGGAATATTATTCATGTTGTTTATGCTGTTAATTAAAGGAATATCAAATATTTTCTCATCTGCTAAATAGGCAGGACCTCCATGTCCAATGTAATTGAAAATTAATCCTCCTTTATTGAATTCTTTTCTAATGTCATTGTTCACATCTGGGTATCTTTGGGAGCCTCCTAAGTTAAGTTGCCTGTATGCATCTGAGTATATTTTCTGAAATACCAAATGTCTGTAGGTTGTATCTAATTTTTTTGAAATTTCTTCAAAGTCGGTAAGGAAATAATCCGGTTCCCAGCTTTTGTCAAAATCGTCACCAATAAAACACAAGGAATTTCTCCATTCGCCATAGGTCTCTGGTTTTTTGTAATGAATAATTTTATTGACAACGGCATTTGCTTCTTCAATGGTAGTTACAGGTAATCTATTTACCGAAATTTCTAGTTTATCGTAGGTGTCCATTAAGCCTTCATTTGGGTCAAAATACCCAAAAAAATCATCGCTGCAAAAATTGTTTTCAAGGCTTTCATACACAGGTACAAAATTGGTGTTATTGCTTATGATATCTTTGTAATCAAAGCTAGCATCACCCATTAATAACGCGTATTTTAATTGATTAGCAGGATTGGTATTGGCTAAATACACATGTTTTAGAAAATCTCTTATTGCTGAAATATCCTGACTACCACACGAAAATTCATTGTATATCAATTGAGGTGTAGTAACATACACATTCATGTTGTCGTATGTTCTATGAAATTCAGCCAATTTGTTCGCAGCATCTAAAAAATTAGGATGAGAAATGATGATAAAATCGGCAAGATTAACCCCGTGTAAATTTTGATTCGCTATTGTGGATTCAAAATTTGGACTTAATGTATTGCCATCGCTTAATAGATATGTTTTTAAAGTGGAGTTGTTTTGATCTCTAAACACTACGTTGTTATTGTCATTATAAAATGATTGTATTTTGATGTCATAAGGATTAGTCACATCATATAAGATGACTCCATTAGGGACATTGCTTATTTGATATTCTGAAATGTTGTAATCTTTAGATTCATACTGTTTAAAAAACATCAACCCCTCACTGTATTTCAATTGCCTTACACCATGAATCTCAAAATAATCTAAATGACCAAAAGACGATGAAGTAGATTTATTGTAGGTAAAATTGATATTGAAATTGTTACTATTTACTATTTGTGTTAAAGTTCTAATTCCTGTTCCTTGATTGCAAGGCAAATAATCTCCAACAAGAGGACTAACAGGAGCAACGGAATTGCCTAAATTATTGATATTGGTAGTAAAAGCTGAAGCTGAAGGAGATACAGCATACAATGAATACTCTAATGTAAGTGGAGTATTGATATCAAGGTTGTCAAAATTAAAATTAAATGAATAGCTTGTTTTTTGATCAAATTTTTCGCCATACACGACTTTTCCCTCGTTGCAATAATTTTCAAGTTCAAGTTCATGGACTTCATGATGGTTGAACGAAGTGAAAATTTTATCTGCATTTAAGTTGCTTCCATCTGCTTTAGTTATTATTCTTTTGCCATTTATTCCACCGAAAGTCAGAAAAAAATACGTTTTATCAGAGTAGATATTGTTTTGATGCTCATCCCTGTTTTTTGAGTTGTTGTATCGCCATTTTACAGGCCTTTCTCCATAAAATAAAATGTAATCATTGTCGTTGAAAATTCCATCGGTTTCCCCATTGACAATGATTGAATTTTCAGGCAAATCATCATATCTGAATCCTGAGTTTAATTCTGGCAAAATTACTCCTTGTTGGCTGTATAATTTAATGGTTCTAGGGTCAATAGTTGAAAGATTAATACCTAATGATTTTAATTGTTGAGCATCTATTTTGTATATTCCATCTTGTTTTGTTGAGAATTTATACCAATTGCCACTGGATAGGACTGAAGTAGTAACAGCTCTTTTCCTAGAAGAAATTAAAGAGGTAAATGCATCACCACTGGATGAATTGTAGGTGAATCCATTGAGTTGGTATAGTTTGTTGTTGTTTATTTTGTACAAGGCAATCACAAGGTTTGTATAACCTTGATTACCGCCCATGCTGTGGTTTACATGGTAGGTAAATTCAGAATTAAGTTTGTTTTTTAAATCGTTAAAGAAAGAATTATTGTAGGTTATTTCAGTGTAAGTAAAATCTGTTATTGTTAAAATTTCTTTAGTTGTGGTTTCATAAGACAAAATGATGCTAGGGATTTTTTTATCATTGAAATTGATTAGACTAATATCAAAATTTTCGCAAACAGGAGCTGAGTTTTTATCAATATTGGATTTCCATTTTATAATTATTTTTTTTGTTGATGCAACATTTTGTGCCAAAATGGTGTTTTGTAGTATAAAAATGGTGAATATACAAATTTTAAAAATTATTTTTAACATATTAGAAGGGGCTATTTTGCTATGAATTTCAGCAAAGTAACGCAACATTTTTAAAAAAATTGTTAAAAAAGTTTAAATTTACAAAAAAATGAAATAAATTTGTAACAAAACCGTTTTCAAAAAAACAACATTATTAATAACATGAAAAAAATTTACGGTATTCTATTCGCTTTATTAAGCTTAGCAGAATTAAAAGCACAAGATCCTGAGTTCTCTCAGTTTTATGCAGCACCTATTTACACAAATCCTGCTATGGCGGGTACAGCCTTTTGTAACAGAAATGCTGCAGGAAGATTTTCTATTAACTACAGGAATCAATGGCCAAGTTTGCCAGGTACATTCAGAACATTCAATGCGAGCTACGACCAGCACTATGAAAAAATTGGTGGTGGTATAGGTTTAATGGCCACTTATGACAGAGCTGGAGCTGGTTTATTAACTACTACCTCTGTAAGTGGAGTTTATTCTTATGTATTACCTGTCAACAAGCACTTCTTTTTAAGAGCTGGTTTGCAAGCATCATTCGTAAATAAAAGCATAGACCACAGTAAATTGAGATTTGGCGATCAAATTCATCCTACTCAAGGGTTTGTATTGCCTACTCAAGAACCTACCGCTAATGCCAGTGTTGCTTTCCCAAATTTTGCAGCAGGTTTATTGGCTTATTCCGAAAAATTTTATGCAGGTTTTGCTATGCATAACATCACTCAACCTGTGCAATCTTTTTATAGCAATGCCGATGGTATTGTACCAAGAAGATACACTTTTCACAGTGGAGTTGTTATTCCATTAGATAAAAAAAGATTCAGTCAAGCAACTATATCACCTAATGCCTTGTTCATGATGCAACAAAACTTTACCCAAATTAATTTTGGTTTTTATGTAAATAAAGGTCCTATTGTAACTGGTTTATGGTATAGACAAACTTTAGGCACTTATGGTAATTCAGATGCATTGATGGTGTTGTTAGGGTTCAGGAAAGACAGATTTAAATTTGGTTACAGTTACGACATTACAGTGTCTTCTGCAAGAGCTGCAGCCCCTGGTAGTCATGAGGTTAGTGCTACTGTGGACTGGTGTTTAAACGAAAGAGCAATCAGATTTAAACCATTAAAATGTCCTGATTTCTAAAAAAATATTTGATTATTACACAATAAAAACACATTTTTGCAGTTAATACACATAAGAAACACACATTTCAAACACTAACATGAGAAGAAAAAATAATTCAATCGCTGTATCTTCATTATTAGCGATAGCCCTATTGATAGCCCCTTCTTGTAGTAAAAATAAATCTTCTACTACAGGGTTCGGTTACAACAGCAGAAAATGGGGAGGTTTTGAAAACCACAATTACAAAGGCCAAGAAACTGGTCCAGGTTTAGTATTAATACCTGGTGGAGCATTTGTAATGGGAACTGCTGAACAAGACGTTGCCCTTGATTACAACAACGTTGAAAGAAAAGTAACTGTTAACTCCTTTTACTTAGACGAAACAGAAATTAGCAACTTGCAATATGGTGAGTACGTCTATTGGTTGCAAAGAGTTTATGTTTCTTACCCTGATGTTTACAAAAAAGCTTTGCCTGATACACTTTGTTGGAGAAACAGATTGGCATTCAACGAGCCATTTGTAGAATATTATTTCAGACACCCTGCCTACAAAGATTATCCTGTGGTTGGAGTTAGTTGGTTACAAGCTACTGATTATGCTGCTTGGAGAACCGACCGTGTGAATGAAATGATTTTGGATAGAGAAAAAATTCATCCTTATAAAGACAACAAAATTATGGATGATAACAATTTCAATACTAAAGCATACTATGCCAACCAAGTAATTGTTACCAACAGAAAGAAAAACAAAGGCATGCCTAGAGATTATAGAACTAAAAAAGGCAAAAGAAACGTAGCAGTTAAAGATGGTATATTATTGCCAGAATACAGATTACCAACTGAAGCTGAATGGGAATACGCAGCTCAAGCTTCAATTGGAAACTCTCAATACGAAAATACGGATCAAAAAAGAGTTTATGGTTGGAATGACCTAACTGTGAGAATGACTCATGGCAAAGAAAAAGACAGAGGTAAAATCATGGCTAACTTCAAAAGAGATAAAGGAGACCAAGGTGGTATCGCTTCTCAATTGAACGATGCTGGTTTCATTACTACTCCTGTTTATTCTTATTGGCCAAATGATTTTGGTATCTACAACATGGGTGGCAACGTTAGCGAGTGGGTAATGGATGTGTATCGTCCTTTATCATTTGAAGATGTTGATGACTTTAATGCGTTCAGAGGTAACGTTTACACTAAACTTAAATTAGACCAATACGGTGAATTAGAGCAAAAAGATAGCCTTGGTAGATTGCAATTTGTTCCTGTAACTAAAGAAGAAAATATAAACAGAAGAAATTATAAAGTTTCTGACAACATTGGTTACAAAGACGAAGAAACTTATAATGGTGATGAGCAAAAATACGAATACGGTGTTACCACTTTAATTCGTAACAAAGCAAGAGTGTTCAAAGGTGGTTCTTGGAACGACAGATCTTATTGGATGAGCCCGGGTACTCGCAGATGGTTAGATGAAGATTTATCAACTTCTACTATCGGTTTCCGTTGTGCTATGATAAGAGTTGGTTCTCCAATTGGAAACAGCAAAAAACGCAACAAGACTCTTCCTACCAATGGAATTGGAAGCAAAAGAAAGAAAAGAAGATAATCTCAAAAATTGAATAACTGAAAAAGCCCTTAATATTTTAAGGGCTTTTTTTATTTAGCTTGTTCAAGTTTACTGTAGCTATAAAACTAACTGCAGAAAAAAATGATTTATTTTTTCGTGAAAATTATTCAAAATAACTGGCATTGATAAAATCATTCAGTTCTTTGATTTCTTTTTGTGCATGTTTTAATTCATCCCTATGTCCTTCCCACCATTTTTTACCTTTATATACAAATATAATGTGGTCGCCAATGTCAAATACAGTCTTCATGTCGTGGCTATTTATAACATTGGTAATGCCATATTCTTTGGTGATTTCGTCTATCAAGGCATCAATTAACCTCGATGTTATTGGGTCTAATCCACTATTAGGTTCATCACAAAATAAGTATTTTATATCTAATGCTATGGCTCTGGCTATACCAACTCTTTTTTTCATTCCCCCGCTTATTTCACTTGGAAATTTTTTATTTACATTTTCTAAGTTAACTCTTTTTAAACAAAAATTAACTCTATCCTTTCGTTCGGAAGGGCTCATGTTACTAAACATTTTCAAAGGGAATTCAATGTTTTGCTCTACTGTTAACGAGTCGAATAAAGCAGTTCCTTGAAACAACATTCCAATTTCTCTTCTCACTTCTCTTAATTGTTGTTCATCCAATTCAAGCATGTTTCTGTTGTCAAATGAAATAATTCCATTGTCGGGTTTTTCAAGACCCACCATGCATTTCATCATGACACTTTTTCCACCTCCACTTGCTCCAATAATTAAATTATTTTTGCCGCTTAAAAATTGAGCATTGATATCAAACAACACTTGACGGTCTTCAAAACTTTTATTTACACCTATTAATTCAATCATAATTACAACAATAATTCAGCTAATAAATAATCAAAAAATAAAATTAAAACAGAGCTATATACTACAGCCTTAGTACTGCTTTCTCCTACTTCTAATGCACCCCCTTTAGTAAAGTATCCTTGATAACTACTAACCGAGGTGATAATAAATGCAAAAGTGGTAGCTTTTATCATGCTGAAAAACAAAGTAAAGCCAGCAAAAGTATCTCTAGCACCAGTAATAAATTGCTCGTGGGTTAATATGCCAGATAATTCTCCAGCAATATAACCACCATATATACTCAAGGTAATAGCTACAATATTCAACATTGGAATCATGATGATGCCTGCAATGATTTTAGGTAATGCTAAATACCCGGGAGCATTGATACCCATTACTTCTAAAGCATCAATTTGCTCACTAATTCTCATGTTTCCAATTTCTGAAGAAATATGAGCACCTACTTTGCCGCTTAAAACCAAACAAGTAATGGTAGGCCCAAGTTCCAACATGGTACTATCCGATACTATGGTTCCAATTACAGTTTTAGAAATCAATCCACTTACTAACTGGTAAGCTGTTTGAACAGTAGTAACAGCGCCTATGAAAAGTGAAGTAATAGCTACAATAGGCAATGAACCAATGCCAATTTTATTCATTTCTTCGACTAGTCTTTCAAAAAACACTTTAAATTTCTCTGGTTTGTAAAACATACTTCTTAAAAAAAGAAGATAACGCCCAAAATGGTAAAAAAAACTAAAATTCATTGATGCTGACAAAATTGGGTGTAAAAATAATACAATTCAATGGTATAATTGCATGATGAATTACATAGCGGTAATAACAGGTGGTACCAAAGGCATTGGTTTGAGTTTGACAAAGAAAATGTTAAGCCAAGGGTTTAAAGTATATGTAAGCGCCCGTAATCCTTGCGATGACATTGAAATTGCACAGCATCCAAATTGCTTTTTTTTTAAATCTGATTTCAGTGATAACAAGCAAGTTAATTTATTTGCTGAATTTGTTAAAAGCAAAGAAAATAAAATTCATGTGTTAATTAACAATGCTGGTGTTTTTATCCCTGGTAAAATTCAAGAAGAAACTCCTGGGCAATTTGAATTGTTGATGCAAATCAATGTCAATTCAGCCTATCATTTAACAAGACAATTATTGCCTTTATTGCATGTAAGCAACGATGGATACATTTTCAATATTTGCTCCACTGCCTCTATCATTGCATATGAAAACGGTGGAAGTTATTGCATTTCAAAACATGCATTATTGGGGTTTTCCAGAGTGTTGCGAAAAGAACTCATGAAAAACAAAGTAGCTGTTAGCAGTGTATTGCCTGGTGCCACAATCACAGATAGTTGGGATGGTACAGATTTGCCTGAAGAAAGATTCATATTGCCTGAAAATATTGCTGAAATTGTATGGACAGCTTGGTTACAAAGAAAAAATGCTGTCATCGAAGAAATTTTAATTAGACCAGTTTTGGGAGACTTGTAAAAAAAATTAGTGACTGTAATTCAGTATTTTAGTAAAATTATTGGTAAACATTGCAGCATAGTTATTGTTAAATTTGTCTAAAAACCAGATGTGGAAAAGGCAAGGCTTTAAAAATTATTTTTTTTAAATTAATTTTAAGTTTTACTTTTGAAACAATTATAAAATAAACAAATACATTTACAATTTATGAAAAAATTACTATTTACAATTTTATTCTCAACTGTTTTAATCTCTTATGCTCAGGTACAAATCAAAAACACTGGGTATAAATTTAAAGTGGATGAGATGTCAAAAGAAAGTTCACTAAAAAAAGAATTGATTTTAAAAAGAGCTGCTGTTGAAACTCACTCTTATTTCCCATTCACTATCCAATTGACTAATCAATCTGATATCATTGGATTTATGGAATCTGCTGCTGCACAAGCTGATTGGCAGTCTTACATCAATTTCTTATATCCAGATTCTTTAGGTTTAGTTGTAACTTCTAACGGAAGAAACCACGTGTACATGCACATGGTAGGTAACTCTTTTGATCCTAAAGATTCAAACATCGTTTTACAAGACCCATTTGCTCCACAATTGTCTAAATTTACTACATACACTATCGATACAATGGGTGTAAGATTTGGTTACCATAGACATTTGGATTCATTTCAAGGCAACGAAGTGGTTGATACCATGATTTTCCAATTTTTCTCAAACAATCAAAGCACATACTCTGAGCATACTGTAACTGGATTTGAAAGTTTCGCTTACCCAATAAGAACAAATGTTAGTATGTCAACTTTATTGTCTAGCAATGCTGCAAAAACATACAGATTGCCTTTAACAAAAAGCATGGCTACTAGAGATACTACTACAGGTTGGGTTTCTAATTTTATAGAAATACCAGTAGGTGTTACAATTGCTCCAAACGGAACAAAAAACAGTTCATTTACTTACACCATGTCATTCAAGCCTATGGTAAGAGCAGCAGTGGGTGATACTTTATTCCACCAACCATCTGACAATGTTAATACATTCAAGAAAAATAATTACGCTACTTATTACTTCACTCAAAATGAAGCAGCAAGAAATGCTCAATTAAACCAATACACTTATTTCAATAATTCAATTTTTACAACTAAATTTCAAAAATACAACTACAACACTAATGGTTGGACTAATTTCATCCCAGGTAATGCATATTATGAACACCAATATGTGTTTGCTTATTACGAATTAACAACAGCTAACTTAGCGATTAAAAATTCAAACAAAGAAGTATCTTTAATGAATGCATATCCTAACCCAGCTAAATCTAACTCTGAAGTAACTTTAGGTTTCAAAGCGAATATCAATGATGAAGCTGTTGTAACATTAACTGATATTTCTGGTAAAGTAATCAGAACAATGAATGTAACAATATTTAACGGAAACAACGAAATAGCTTTATCTACAGAAGGTTTAAACAACGGAATGTACTTAATCAATATCGAAGGTTCTGAATTCAAATCAACATCTAAATTGATTATTGAATAATTAATTTAAAATAATAATATTCAAAAAATCCCTGATAAATTTTGTCAGGGATTTTTTTTTGGATACTTTT
>CAYVDH010000040.1:0-21440 GCA_964450355.1 uncultured Flavobacteriaceae bacterium | reverse complement strand
TAGATTTTACATTACCAATGCCTCTCACTACAAATGCTTGATTTCCTTTTTCTAAGACATCTCCACCTACATTGGCATTGTTTTCTTTGATTGCAGTATATACATCATTAACTACTAAATTATACTCATTTAATTTATTAGGGTCAAGTGTTACTTCATAAGTTTTTACTTCTCCACCAAAGCTAATCACATCGGCAACTCCAGCTACTGCTTTTATTCGTTTATCAATTACCCAGTCTTGAATTTCTTTTAATTCCCTAATTGTTTTTGTTTTGCTCTGAAGGGTATATCTGTATATTTCACCTGTAGGACCACTTGGAGGTTGAATTTCTGCTTCAATGTTTTCAGGCAAGTTAACACTTCGTAATTGATTAGCAACCATTTGTCTGCTTGTGAAGTCATCAACACCATCTTCAAACAATAAAGTAACTACTGATAACCCGAACAATGAAACTGATCTTAAACTGCTTTTTTTAGGTACAACATTCATTTCAGTCTCTATCGGAATAGTGATAAATTTTTCTACTTCTTCTGCACTTCTTCCAGACCATTGTGTAATAATAACCACCCTGGTATTAATTACATCAGGAAAAGCTTCAATTGGGGTTTGCAAAAAACTTAATATTCCTAATATGACAATGAAACCAGTAGTAACAATGACTGTAAATTTGTTTTTAAGTGAGAATGAAATGATAGTATTTAATAATTTATTCATATTAATTTCTATTGTTTATTTCATTTGCAATTAAAAGTGCACCTTTAGTTACAATTTTATCATTCTCTGATACGCCTTCAATAATTTCTGTAAAATCAGAAAGAATTTTACCAGTAGTGATTTTGATTTTTTCAAATTCATTTTCTGAAACACATTTGATTACATAGCTTTGATTATTTTCAATGAAAATAGCTGATGTAGGAATTGCTAATGTATTTATTTTGTTTTGAGATTTGATTTTGACAGTAGCAAACATCTCAGGTTTTAATAGTTCCTTTTCATTCGGAATTTCAGTTCTTATTTTAATTACTCTTGATTCTGGCTCTAGTACATTGTTGATTTTTTGAATTTTACCATTAAACTCAATGTCTGGATATGAAATTGTAGTAGCAACAACTTGGTCATTAAGTTGAATTTTGGCAATATCGCTTTCATAAACATTAGCCCAAATCCAAACTGATTTTAAATCACTGATAGTAAATATGTTTGTATTATTGTCAGTTCTAATTTGTGTTCCTTCATTTACAGATCTTTCTACAAGATAACCGCTGATAGGGGAATAAATATTAAAAATAGCGTCTGTTTTTTCAGAAGAGCCACCATAAAGTTCTAGAATTTGTTTTTTACTGGTGTATTCAGATTTAGCGTTTTTATATTCATTTTCAGCAATTTGCAAGTCTTTTTCTGAAGCAAAATTTGTTTTATATAATTTTTGCATTCTATCGAAGTTTTTTAAAGCAATATCTAAATTTGATTTAGAAATATTAAAGTCTCTTTGATATTCAGTAATGTCTGTAGATAGAATAGTGGCTATTAATTGTCCTTTTTTAATGTAATCTCCTAAAGAGAAATAGATTTTTTCAATACTTCCACTCACTATAGGATAAATTCTTACTACATGGTCTTCATCAAAACTTACTTCACCAACTACTGTAAGCGATTCCTCGTATTGGTTTTTATTTATGACTTGTGTTTCTATATATTTTAAAGATTCGGTCTCTACTTTTATTTTATTTTTGTTTAAATTGACTGCTTCATCAATTGTTGTTTTAGGTTTCTCTTTACATGAATTTACCAAAAACAATAGGGGCGTTAATAATAGGATATAATTTTTCATTTAGTTGTTTTTACCTGTGATATATAATAATTGTGATTTTGTATTTAGATATTTATTTTGCAACATGATGTAATCTGTTTTAGTTTGAAGATAAATTCTTTGGATGTCAATGTATTCAAGAATAGAAATTTGTTTATTGTTGTAATTCTCATTGGCATTGTTTTTCATGCCTTCTATTTGCAATAAAAATGTGCTGTCATATTGCTTTAAAGAGTTTGAAATGAGTTTGTAATTTTCAAATGCAGTGAATACTTGATTTAGAATTTCATTTTCTTTTTTCATGACATTTAATTCCTCTTGTTTGATTTTGTTTTTAGAAATTTCAATTTCTCCCTGATTTCTGTTAAATAATGGAATATAAATTTCAACAACTAGTCCTTGATAAGGTCTTACATAGTTACTTCCCTTGTCATGAGGTTGGTATCCTAGTTTTACATCTTGTAGGATATTGGCTTTTTTTAATTCTAAATTTCTTTTTTCATATTCGAGAGCAGCAAGTCTCATTTGGTAGTCTGGTCTATTGAGAATAACATCCTCTTTTATATTTTCATAACTTAAACTGCTATTATCATTGATTTCAGATTGAATTGGTATAATGTTAACATAAGGTTTTAAATACAATAAAACTCTTAATTGATTTTGTAGCTCTTGTATTTCAAGATTGTTTTCTGTAATGTTGTTTATAAGTGTTAATTTTTCTGACTTTAGTCGTATCACTTCATTTCCTGATATTAAACCTGCTTCAAATTGATTTTCTGCTGCTTCAATTGCTTGATTATAAATGATGTTGATTTGATCGTACATTATGTTCATTTCCGTTTTAGAATGCAATTCATTAAACAAGAGAGAGAATGAATAGATAAGTTCTCTTACACAATTTGAATATTCAGCTTCTGTAATTTCTATTCCTGCTTGAGCAAGTTTTATTTCCTTTTTCCTTCTCCCACTAATAGGAACCATTTGCTCAATTTGAATTAACTTTTGATTTTTGAAGTTAAAATATTGATTTAATTCAAGGCTATACATGTCTTGATTCCAAACAAAATTTGGATTATTCCATAATTTAGCTTGAATTTCTTGTGCTTTAGCGTTTGAAATTTCATAATAAGATGCAAGCAAATCAAGGTTTTGTTTTAGTAACAAACTTTTAGCATCAGCAAAGTTTAATGCTAGTTTTGTACTGTCATTAATTTGAGCAAATAATTGTGTTGTGCATAATAAAATTGCACATAAAAAATTGTTTTTAATCATTAATTATTTTTAATAAAATTGGGATGTAATTTTTTTTAAATAAGAATTACTAACTTAATAAGTTGGAATAAAAATTAGATTGAAATTAATTGAAATAAAAAGAAATTCTATATGTTAAATCGACATAAAAAATTGATTTCAATATGTCTAGGAATAGAATGGGATTTAATTAAAGTGTATTGGACAGTTAATGTCTCATTAATAGAATTAAATATATAGGATTTGAAATCTCCACTATTAATTTTATTGGAATTTTTATTGTTGAGTAAATGATTTAACTCAGAAATTTCATTGTTTTCTGAAATAGGAATTGCTTCAAAACGTGGTTTATTTAAAGAAATTTCATTTTTTTTAACACCAATTTTTTGTGCATCGTTTTTAACAGAATCAACTATTCCAAAAGTTGATAATAATAATAGAGCAATTGAAAAGAAAAATTTTACCATTAAAAACGGGTGCAAAAATATGATATATTTTTAAATTACAACATTAAATTTATGTAAATTTGTCGATTCAATGAAAAGAACATTAATTTGGTTTTTATTTTTTCAAATAAAATTATATTCTCAAGTTACAAACACAGGCATGATAGATACTGCCAGCGGTGTAAAAATAGATAAATTGTCAATTTCGGCATACATTGATGCCTATTATGGAAAAATAAGCTCCAATTCAACTAAAGATATTCCATATTTTGTGTCAATGAATAGAGATAATGAGTTAAATATAAATTTAGCTTATATTGATTTACAATATAAATCCGACAATTTTAGATCTAGAATAGTGCCTGGTTTTGGAACTTATATCAATTCAAATTATGCAAATGAAAATGCTTCGCTGAAAAATTTGGTAGAAGCTAGTTTTGGATTTAAATTATTTAAGAAAAAAAATATTTGGTTAGATGGTGGTGTTCTAGGTTCACCATACACCAACGAGAGTGCAATTAGTAAAGATCATTTAGTATATACAAGAAGTTTTGCTCCTGAATATGTGCCATATTACTTATCTGGTCTAAAATTATCTTTTCCTGAGTATAAAAAATTTACTTGTTTTTTATACTTATTAAATGGATGGCAACAAATTAATGATTTAAACAAAAATAAATCTATTGGAACTCAAGTAGAGTACAGACCTAATAAAAAAAATTTAATCAATTGGAATACTTATATTGGAAATGAAAAAAGTGATATTGATTCGTTTAATAGGATGAGGTATTTTTCAGATATTTACTGGATATATAATCCTGAAGGAAAATTTTCAATTACCTCTTGTGCATATATAGGAAATCAAAAAACATTAGATACAACTAAAAAACAATTCAATAAATTTTGGGGGCAAGTTAATTTTACATGCAGATACAAAATCAATAAAAGTACGTCAATTTCTTCTAGAATTGAGTATTTTAATGACAATAAAATGGTTTTTATTAAACCATTAAATAATGTGAAAACTTTTGAAACTTATAGTTTAAGTTTATGTTTCAATAAATTCATCAATGAAAAATCTCTTTTTAGATTCGAGTTAAGAAACTTTTATTCAGAAAATAAATTGTATCAAGATTTTAATAAAAAACCATCGAATTTAATGTTTTGGGCTATTTCAAATGTAACAGTTTGGTTTTAAACCTCTCTGTTCACATCCCATTGCTCAAGATAATCAGCAACTCTGCGAACAAACATTCCACCTAAGGCGCCATCTACTACTCTGTGGTCGTAGCTATGGCTTAAAAACATCATGTGCCTAATTGCTATAACATCACCGTATTCGGTTTCCATTACTGCAGGTTTTTTTCTGATTGCTCCAACTGCTAATATGGCAACTTGAGGCTGATTGATGATTGGTGTTCCCATCACATTGCCAAATGTTCCAACATTAGTTATTGTATAAGTTCCACCTTGAATTTCATCAGGTTGTAATTTGTTTTCTCTTGAACGTTTAGCTAAATCATTTACTTCTCTTACCAATCCTAATAAGTTTTTAGAATCAGCATTTTTTATGACAGGAACGATTAAATTACCACTTGGCAACGCTGCTGCCATACCTATGTTGATGTTTTTCCTTTTAATGATGTTGTTGCCGTCCACAGATACATTGATCATAGGGAAATCTTTTATGGCTTTTACAACAGCTTCAATGAAAATAGGAGTGAAGGTGATTTTTTCTCCTTCTTTTTTCTCAAAACTAGATTTAATTTTATCTCTCCACATCACTAAGTTAGTTACATCTACTTCAACAAAAGATGTAACATGAGGACTCACTGATTTGCTCATCACCATGTGGTCTGAAATCAATTTTCTCATTCTGTCCATTTCTATGATTTCATCACCTGGCATGCTTGGTACTGGAGCTGAAGCTTTCTTAGGTGTTTCAGTGCTATTGGTTGTTGCTTTTGCTGTACTTCCATTGCTAGATGCGGTGACGCTAGTTTGAGGAATTACCGAACCTGTTTTGCCATTTTCGATGTAGTGCATGATGTCTGATTTTGTCACCCTGCCATCTTTTCCTGAACCAGCAATGGTTTCTAATTCAGCCATTGAAATTTGTTCAGTTTTAGCAATGTTCAATACCAAAGGTGAATAAAATCTGGCAGAATCTGAATTGCTGAGTGCTGGACTCACTTGAACTGCCGCATGATTAATTTGATTTTCTATAGTTTTAACTGCATTTGAAACGCTTGCCTCTGATTTTGTTTCAGGCACAGGATTTGGTTTTGCATTGCTTGAAGTGGCTGAAGAACCAATGATGGCAATTGGAGCACCAACAGCTATCACATCACCCTCGTTCCATAATTTTTTTATCAAAGTTCCTGCATGTGTAGAAGGAACTTCTGAATCTACTTTGTCTGTAGCAATTTCAACCAAAGCTTCGTCTAATTGAATGGTGTCACCTTCGTTTTTCAACCATTTAGTCAATGTAGCTTCAGCTATACTTTCGCCCATTTTAGGCATTGTAATTTCAAATTCAGCCATAATTTATATAGAGTTGCAAAAATAGTTTTTTTAAAACATTATTTAAGGGTTCGTTTAAATTAATTTTTAAACAAGTTGTTTGATTTCAAATTTCTCATTTAATACCAATTGATTCCTATCATTTTTAGTCAATGTACAGCACTCAATGAATGGGTCGTGTTCAAAAATTAAAACCGATTGACTTTCAAATGCTTTTTCTAAAAATTTAGCTTTTTCTTGCATGCTTTTTAGTGGTTCAATATCGTATGCCATGATGTAATTGACAGGCAAATGTGCTGCAGATGGAATTAAATCCGCACAAAAAATAAAGTTTTGATTTTTTAATTTAATTTTGGGCAATACCATGCTTTCTGTATGACCACTTACTATGATGTAATCCAATTGTGGAATAATGAGTGGATTTTCATCTATAAATTTCAATTGACCACTCTCTTGAATGGGGATGATATTTTCTGTTAAAAAACTTGCCTTTTCTCTTGGATTGCTGTTTAATGCATGGTTCCAATGCTTACTTTGACTCCAATAAGTAGCGTTTTTAAATGTAGTTTGGTATTTGGTTCTGTCTGAGTTCCATTCAATGGATCCACCACAATGATCAAAGTGTAGATGTGTAAGAATGACATCGGTTATGTCATCAGGATGAAAACCAACTTCGCTCAATGATTTTTTGAGTTCTCCCTCTCCATGTAAATCGTAATAACCGAAAAATTTGTCTGATTGTTTATTCCCAATACCATTGTCAATTAAAATTAATTTGTCTCCATCTTCAATCAAAAGACACCTCATTGCCCAACTACAAAGATTGTTGCTGTCAGAAGGGTTCAACCTGTTCCAAATGGTTTTGGGAACGACACCAAACATGGCACCTCCATCTAATTTAAAATAACCTGTATCTATACTGTAAATATGCATGTTTTAATATTTTGAAAACTTTTCTGAAATGACAGTGTTTAAACTGCTTTGAACCAGTAAGACATATATGCCTGTGGGTAAAGTAGTCACATCTTGTTGAAATTGAGTTTTATTGAAATTATTGATGATTCTTTGAACCCAAACTTTGCCATACATATCCACTATTTTTACATCAGCATTAGCGTATACAAACTCTGTATGAGATAAATTAATTGTTAAAAATGAAGCATTGGAAACCGGATTAGGATAAAAATCCAAATCAATGCCTGAACAGACTCCACTTTTCCAAAAATTAACTCCGTAATTGTTATAAGCCTCACATTGATTTCTATAGGTTACATTGTTACAGCCACATACAGGAATGTAAGCGGCATCATTGCATTGAAAAGTGGGTTGAATTCTGGAGCTTTCTATGCAATCGAATTGGGCAAATACGATTTGTGATGAAAGAATAAAAACAAATGCAAATACAATTTTTAGAAAAGAGTTCATTGATTGTGGAATATCAAACTTCAAATGTAATCAATCTGATTTATTTACAATAATTTTCTTTTTATCAATACCTAACAATATAAAAAATCGACCTATTTCAGCACCAATTTTGATGTTTCCAATGAGTTTTGAATTGAGATTATTTATCCATCCATACTCTATTCGTATATTTGGTTTTAAATTGGCGAAAACAGTAGGCTTTTGATCGTAATAGTTGTTTATGGTTTCATAATACACTGTATTGTTTTGATAAAAAGGGGTTTTAATTTCTTCTGTACCTTTTAATAATTCAGTGCCAATTCCATTTAAATTCAATCCGAAATTTATGAACTTTTTGTTGTCCTTAGATCTTAAATGCATCAAGACCCCAAATTCCAAGTCAAATTCGTTTTTGGTGTAATTGATGTAGGTATATTTAGGATAACCTCCCATACTCATCATGTCTTTTTCGATGTGCTTTCTCGACCAAATGAGGTCTAAATTAAAAATGATTGAGGTTGTATTGGGTTCTAATTGATAAATGTTGTTGAATCGAATTCCCGATGTGTTTAAGTAATTGTCATATCGGTTGTAAAATTTGTAATTGTATCCAATGTTAGCTTGATAACGGGATTGAGAATAGCTAAAAAAGATACATACAAAATGAACGCTGATAAATAAAAATCTTAGCACAAAACAAATGTAACCAAAGTTTTATGAATTACAAAATAGATTTTGCTTCTTCTAAAGCTTTTTCAATTCCATTAATATTTTTTCCACCAGCAGTAGCAAAAAATGCTTGACCACCGCCACCACCATCTATGTGTTTAGCCAATTGTCTTACTATGTTGCTGCAATTGATTTGTTTTTCATTTACTAAAGTATCGCTAGCAAATACTGTTAACATAGGTTTTTCATTGATAATTGATGCCAATACTCCAAATAAATTTGGGTATTCATTGCGCAATTGAAAACAAATGTTTTTTAAATGTTCAGCGCTTATGCCATCTGTTTTTTCAATAACCATGTTGATGTCATTTTTTAACAAAATTTTTGATTTTAAGAATGCTTTCGTTTCATTGGCTCTTTCTAATTCAAATTCATCGAGTTTTTTTTGCAATTCATTTTTTTCTGATTTTAATTTTTCAATGGCATGTTCTATGTTTTTTGGCTCTCCTAACAAGGCTTTTATTTGATTGAATTGGCTTTCTATGTGTTTGTAGAATTCTTCAACTTTTTTATTGGTAATAGCCTCAATTCTTCGAACACCTGCCGCAACAGAGCTTTCAGATAAAATTTTAAATTGCCTTATTTCACTTGTGTTTTTTACATGGGTACCTCCACATAATTCTACTGAGAAATCTTTGTCAAAGGTGATGACACGAACTAAGTCACCGTATTTTTCACCAAACAAAGCTGTTGCTCCTAATTTGTCAACAGCTACATTGATTGGAACATTTCTTTGCTCGTTCAATTCTATGTTTTCTTGAATTTTTTGATTTACTATATTTTCAATTTCCAACAATTGTTCGTTTGTCACTTTGCTGAAATGGCTAAAATCAAACCTCAATAATTCAGAATTCACTAAACTTCCCTTTTGAGCCACATGGTTGCCTAACACTTGCTTCAAAGCTGCATGCAACAAATGAGTGCAGCTGTGGTTGTTCATGCTAAGTTTTCTTTTGGTTTCATCTACCTTTACTAAAAATGATTGTTGGGTATCTTGTGGTAATTTGTCCACATAATGAATGATTAAATCGTTTTCTTTTTGGGTATCTATCACTTGAATATTCTCACCATTTACTACCCCAGTCATTACACCAGTGTCACCAACTTGACCACCGCTTTCTCCATAAAAAGGGGTGAGGTCAAATACCAATTGAAACAGTTCTTTGTCTTTTTGTTTTACGGTTCTGTATTTAGCAATTTTTACATTGGCTTCAAAGTAATCATACCCAATAAATTCTTCGTAATCATCGTCTATTAACTGATGCCAATCGCCTGTTTCTTTGGCGGCATCTGCTTTGCTTCTGTTTTTTTGTTCAGCCAAAAATTGATTGTATTCTTTTTTATCCACTGTAAATCCATTTTCTGAAGCAATTAGTTCAGTTAAATCTATAGGGAACCCAAAAGTATCGTACAATTCAAACGCTGTTTTACCATCTATCACTCCTTTGTTTTTACTGAGATAAGTTGTGATTTTATCAAGTCCTTGTGACAATGTTTTTAAAAACGTATTCCCTTCTTCTTGAATCACTTTAGCAATAAAGTCTTTTTGAGCATCTAATTCAGGAAACACAGCTCCAAATTCTGAACTCAATACAGGCAATAATTTGTAAATAAAGGGTTCTCTCATGCCTAAATAACTGTAACCATACCTCAATGCTCTTCTTAGAATTCTGCGAATTACGTATCCAGCACCAGTATTGCTTGGCATTTGCCCATCGGCTATACAAAATGCAACTGCCCTTACATGGTCAGCAATCACTCTAAAAGCAATGTCTTTTTTACTGTCCGTTGCAGTGTATTTAAGGTTTGTAATCCGTTCAAGTTGTTGAATAATGGGTTGAAATATATCCGTATCGTAATTGGATTTTTTGTTTTGAAGAACTCTAGTTAACCTCTCAAAACCCATTCCAGTATCCACATGTTGAGCAGGTAATTTTTCAAGAGAGGAATCTGTTTTTCTGTTAAATTCCATGAACACATTGTTCCATATTTCTATCACTTCAGGATGGTCTTTGTTAACCAAAGTAGCACCATCTACTTGATTTCTATCTCCATCATCTCTCATGTCCACATGTATTTCAGAACAAGGTCCACAAGGACCAGTATCGCCCATTTCCCAGAAATTGTCTTTTTTGTTGCCTTTGAGAATTCGATTTGGGTCTATTAATTTCGCCCATAAATCATAAGCTTCCTGATCAAAAGCTAAACCTTCGTTGGAATCACCTTCAAATACAGTAACATACAACCTGTTTTTATCTATTTTATAAACTTCAGTTAATAACTCCCAACTCCATTCAATGGCTTCTTTTTTAAAATAGTCGCCAAAACTCCAATTACCTAGCATTTCAAACAAGGTGTGGTGGTAATGATCTACACCTACTTCTTCAAGGTCATTGTGTTTTCCACTTACTCTTAAACATTTTTGTGTATCAGCAGCTCTGTTGTATGGAGATTTTTTATTTCCTAAAAAATAATCTTTGAATTGATTCATCCCTGCATTTGTGAACATTAAAGTAGGGTCGTTTTTAATCACAACAGGGGCTGAGGGAACTATCTGATGTTCTTTATTTTTGAAAAAATTTAGAAAAGTTGAGCGTATTTCTTTTGATGTCATCATGTAATTTGAAAATAATCTTCTATTTTTGGCGTTTTAAAATTTATAATTTTGCAAAAATAAGTAAACGCACAGAGTAAAACTACATGGCAAAAACTAAATATTTTTTTAATCCTAAAACTTTGAGTTATGAGAAATACAAGCTCAGTAAATGGGGAATTGCTTTGAGGAGCTTTGGAGTTTTTTCTTTTTCTCTTATTTTAGGCTTTATCTTTTTCATCATTTTTTCTAAATTTACAGATACCCCTGTCGAAAAACAATTAAAATCTGCCAACACAGAATTAGAAGCAGAGCTCGAGAATATCAATAAAAAATTAGAAAATTACTCCTTAGAAGTATCTAAATTGAAATTAAAAGACGCCAATGTTTACCGTACGATTTACGAAACACCACCAATAGAAGATAAATCTTCGAAAGAAAAATTGGCTTTAGATAAAAAATACGATGATTTAAGAAAATTACCCAATTCTGAATTGTTGATAGAGATTTCTAAAAAAATGGATGTATTAGACCAAGCCATTAAATTACAAAGCAAATCATTTGATGATTTATTGGTGATAGCCATGAACAAAAAAGACTATTTAGCTAGAATTCCTGCGATTCAACCAGTTGCAAACAAAAAGTTAGAGAGAATAGGTTCAGGTTTTGGATACCGCACCGACCCATTTTATCGCACTCAAAGATTTCATGCTGGTATCGATTTTACAGCGCCAAGAGGAGTAGAAGTATATGCTACGGCAGATGGAGTAGTTAAATTTGTGAAATCTGAAATATGGGGTTATGGACAACATATCATCATCGACCATGGCAATGGGTTTGAAACTCTGTATGGTCATTTAAGTAAATTCAGTATTAAACAAGGTCAAAGTGTAAAAAGAGGGCAATTAATAGGATTGGTAGGAAGTACTGGCAAATCCACTGCACCACATTTACATTACGAAGTTCATAAAAATGGAGAGGCCATAAATCCTGCCTTTTTCTTTTATAACGATTTAACTAATGAAGAATACCAAGAAATGTTAGAAAGAGCATCGGCACCTAATCAATCATTTGACTAATGAATAACAAAGAAGAAATAGAGAAAATTTTTTATAGAATAAGCGAAGTAGTCAAAATAGTAGGAGTACCTGCTTCCATGTTAAGGTTTTGGGAAAAAGAATTTACATGCCTTAAAAACATAAAGAAAAATAACAAAGGAGATAGGTTGTATACTAATTTAGACATTGAAAATTTAAAATTAATTCACCACCTAGTTAAGGAGAAAGGCTACACTCTCACAGGGGCTAATGAGTATATTGAACAACACAAAGACTCATCAAAAAGGAACTTAAGTTCGATAGAAAGTTTAAAAAAAGTAAAGCAATTCCTCGAAGATCTTAAAAACTCTTTTTAAAAATTGTATTTATTTAAATATGTTTGTAGAAAATAATTAACAATAATCATCATCATATGGAAATCCAACAAAACGAAAAAGATAAAAAAAGCAAAAAAAATTTAATTTTATTGATTGGCTTTTTACTGTTAGTTAATTTAGGAATTGTATATAAATTATACAACACTAACAAAGCTAAAAAAGAATTAGTTGCCAAAAATGAACAATTAACCACTTCAAATACCGCTTTAAGCAACGAAGTAGCAAGTTTAGAGCAAGAAATGAATTCATTGAAAAGCGACAATGAAAATTTAAAAGGTCAATTGAGTGAAAAGGAATCTGCTTTAAATCAAAAATTAGTTCAAATCAAGCAATTATTAAGTAAAGGCAAACTCAGTGAAAGCGATGTAGCAAAAGCTCGTCAAGAAATTGCGGCATTAAAACAAGAAATTGAAGAATATAAAATACAAATTCAACAATTAAAAGAACAAGTGGTAGGTTTGGAAAATGACAAAGTGGCTTTGAATGAAAATTTATCAGCGGAACAAGCTAAAACTACACAATTGACTCAAACTGTAGAAAACCAAAGCAAAGTGATTAGCAGAGCACAAAAATTAGTAATTGGTACAATTAGCGCTACCGCAGTAAGAGAAAGAAAATTATTTGGCAAAAAAGAAGTAGAAACTAGCAAAGCTTCAAAAACAGAAGAAATTAAAGTGAGTTTTACTATCAATAGAAACGATGTGGCAAATCCTGGAGACAAAGATATTTTTGTAAAAATCATTGGTCCAGATGGTTCACCAATAACAACTAAAGTGCAAACAACAAAAGTAGAAGGAACTGAAACTCTTTATACAGAAATGAAAACTGTTGATTATCAAAACGAAAGGTTAGATGCAACAGTATATTGTAAAAAACAAGGGGATTATACTAAGGGTCAATACACTGTAGAAGTGTTTGCCGAAGGTTATAAAATAGGAGGTACTAAATTTACACTAAATTAATTCTTGTAAAAATAAAATTAATTCATTACTTTTGCACCCCTAAATAATAAGATTATGGCAGTAACTACATTAAAAAGAAAAGATAGAAGAAATAAAGAGTTTACAAGAATCCGTAAAACTAACATCAAAAACGTTAGAAAAGTGCTTTATGTTCAATCTCCATATAAAGGAACTTCTGGTATTGTTTTAGAAGATCAACAATAACATTAAAAACTAATTTTGTTTTAAAAATCCTACTACAACTTAGTAGGATTTTTTTATTTTTAATAATATCCCTTTTGAAATTGTGAATTTAGGTTAAATTTGCCAATCAAATATTCAATCAAATAAATTAAGTAATATACCCATGCAAAAAATTAAAGTAAACAATCCCGTAGTAGAGTTAGATGGTGATGAAATGACCAGAATAATTTGGAAATTCATTAAAGACAAATTGATTTTACCCTATTTAGATATTGATATTAAATATTATGACTTAGGAATGGAATACAGAGATGAAACTAATGACCAAGTAACCATAGATGCTGCTGAAGCCATTAAAAAATATCAAGTAGGAATCAAATGTGCAACTATTACTCCAGATGAAGCAAGGGTTAAAGAATTTAATTTAAAACAAATGTGGAAGTCACCTAATGGAACTATACGTAACATTTTAGATGGAACAGTATTTCGTGAACCTATTGTTTGCAAAAATGTACCAAGATTAGTTCCTAATTGGACTGCACCAATATGCATCGGTCGTCATGCATTTGGAGACCAATACAGAGCTACTGATTTTGTTACCAAAGGTAAAGGGAAATTAACAGTGAAATTTGAAGGTGAAGATGGTTCTGTTCAAGAATTTGAAGTATATAATTTTAAAGGCGATGGCGTTGCACTGACTATGTACAACACTGATGAATCCATCAGAGGTTTTGCATACTCTTGTTTTAACACTGCTTTACAAAAAGGTTGGCCATTGTATTTATCTACTAAAAATACCATTTTGAAAAAATACGATGGTAGATTTAAAGACATTTTTGAAGAAATATACAACAACGATTTTAAATCAAAATTCGAAGCAGCTGGTATTGTTTATGAACACCGTTTGATTGATGACATGGTAGCTTCTGCATTGAAATGGAATGGCAATTTTGTGTGGGCTTGTAAAAATTACGATGGCGATGTGCAATCTGATACAGTTGCTCAAGGTTTTGGATCACTAGGTTTAATGACATCAGTATTGGTAACTCCAGATGGGAATGTAATGGAAGCTGAAGCAGCCCACGGAACAGTGACAAGGCATTACAGAGACCACCAAGCAGGTAAACCTACTTCTACTAATCCAATTGCATCTATTTTTGCATGGACAAGAGGTTTGGAATTCAGAGGTAAATTAGACAACAACCAAGAGTTAGTTAATTTCTGTCATACCTTAGAAAAAGTATGTATCGAAACAGTTGAAAGTGGAAAAATGACTAAAGACTTAGCAGTATGTATTCATGGTAACAAAGTAAATCATGGTGAACATTATTTATACACTCAAGAGTTCTTAGATGAATTAGATAAAGGTTTAAATGCTAAATTAAATCAAACAGCCTAAAAAAACAACAATAACATAGCAAAGCTCCTTTGAAAAAAGGGGCTTTTTTTATAGCATTTTTATAGCAGTTAATGCTGCTTCTACACCCTTGTTCCCGTGTTTGCCACCGCTTCTGTCTATAGCTTGTTGTTCATTGTTTGTTGTTAACACACCAAAAATGGCGGGTTTATTGTATTTCAAACCTACTTGCATGATGCCTTGTGCAGCCGCTTGACAAATAAAATCGAAGTGTTTCGTTTCTCCTTGTATCACACAACCTAAACAAATAACACTGTCCAGTTGATGGTGTTCTTGTAACAGAAATTGTGCACCATAAGCTAGTTCATAAGTGCCAGGAACATATTTTATAAGAATGTTTTCAGGTTTTACTTTGTGTTCAAGCAAAGCTGTTTTTGCTCCTTCTAATAAGCTGAAGGTAATGGATGAATTCCATTCAGAAACAACAATGCCGAAAGTGTTATTTTCGGCATTGAATTGACTATCAGAATGTATTTCAGATAAGTTGTTGTTTTGTGTTGACATTAATATTTACCAACTTTAGCTTGAGCTCGGGCAATGAATTTTTCAATATCACCTAAATCTTCACTACCAGCATAATCTTTTTTTATGCTCTCATATACTTTTAATGCTTTTTCCCAATTGTTTTCAGATTCATAAACTCTAGCTAGTTTTTTACCCCACCACAATCCAGATAAATCAGTTTTTGAGGATTTATAAGCACTTTCGTACTTAGAAATAGCAGATTTTTTATCGTTTAATTCAATGTGAGCATCGCCTAATAATCCTATTACTTGTACTTTCATGATGTGGTCACTGAAATCTACTTTATCTAGGTAAGTGATTGCTTTTTTGTAGTCGCCAGTATTTAAATAAGAAACACCTGACATGTAAGCTGCCATTTCTCCTGCTTTAGTTCCACCGTAATTGTCGGCAATTTTTGGAGCAATTTTTATCACTTGTGCAAATGAATCGTTTGCAAATAACTCCTCTGCTTTATAGATTGCAGCAAGAGCTTTTTCTTCTCTAGGTGCTTTATATAATTTTTGATAAGCAAAATAACCAACTATCAATAAAACTAATCCTCCTATTCCAAAAAGTAAGGCTTTGTTTTGTCTGTTTAAAAAAGCTCTGACATTGTCAAAAAATAGACTAATTCCTGAAGGGCCTTTTTCTTCTTCGTAGTCGTTTATTTCTTCTACTTCTTTGATGTTATCGTTATTAAGTTCGTCTTTTAATTCTTCGTTGTTACTCATTTTTTTTTAATAAAGGTTGCAAAAATATATAATTTATATGATTATTCCATAATGAAAGGATATTCTCCATCATAAACTTCGGTAAATAATTCGTTAGGGTCAGGATAAGGTGAGTTTTCGGCAAATTCTACTGATTTGTTTACTGTCTCTATAATTTTGTTTTCCATGTCCTCCAATTCTTGTTCTGTGGCTAGTTTATTCGCTAAAATAGTCTCCTTGGTTTTTTCAATTGGGTCAAGAGTTTTATAATGCGCCAATTCATCCTTGCTTCTGTATGTAGCTGGGTCGCTCATGCTATGGCCTCTGTATCGATAGGTTTTAATTTCTAAGAAAGTAGGTCCATCGCCTTTTCTTGCTCTTTCTACTGCTTCACTTATTGACTCGTGAACAGTTTCACATTTCATGCCATCTACTTGAAAAGAAGGCATTTCGTATGCTGAGCCAATTTTATAAATATCTAATACATTGGTAGTTCTTTCTACTGAAGTACCCATGGCATAATCGTTGTTTTCACAAATAAAAATGACAGGAAGTTTCCATAACATAGCCATGTTGAAAGCTTCATGCAATGCTCCTTGTCTTACTGCTCCATCGCCCATAAAACACAAACATACATTTTTAGTTCCCATGTATTGCTCTGCAAATGCAATGCCTGCACCTAAAGGAATTTGACCACCAACAATTCCATGTCCACCTAAAAAATTATGTTCTTTGCTAAACATGTGCATACTACCACCTTTTCCTTTAGTACATCCTGTGGCTTTGCCATACAATTCAGCCATGACTGAATCGGCAGACATTCCTAAAGCTAAGGCATGACCATGATCCCTGTATGCTGTAATAAATTTATCATCTTTAGTAGTGGCAGTAACCATTCCAGCAACTATGGCTTCTTGTCCGATGTACAAATGACAAAAACCCTTTATTTTTTGTTGTCCATACAATTGAGCTGATTTTTCTTCAAATCTTCTCACCAATAACATAATTTCATACCATTTTAGGTAAGTTTCCTTATTAAAATTTATTTTTGCAGCCTTGGCCATATTCTTTTTTTTAAAATAATTGGCAAATGTAAACAAATTAAACGACCATACAAAAAAGTGCAAATAAACAATTTATCCCTATTTCAATTCAAAAACCACAAAGAACTAAAAATCGATTTTTCTTCTGATATCACTTGCCTTTACGGTAATAATGGTGTAGGAAAAACCAATGTGCTAGATGCTATATACATGTTGAGCACTTGCAAGAGTTATTTCAATTCTTTTGATTTTCAATTGATATTTCATGGTGAAAACAAATGTTCTATTAATGGACAATTTATTCACGATAATCAATACGATATACAATTGACCATTGAGCAAAACAAAAAGAAAAAAATAAAAAAGAATGATAAATACTACGACAAATTGTTGGATCACATCGGATTAATTAACTCCGTAATGATAACTCCAGATGATATAGAGTTGATAAATGGACACAGCGATGAAAGAAGAAAATTCATAGACATTACCATCAGTCAGTGCGATAGAACCTATTTAACTAATTTATCTGAATACAATAAAATCTTAGATCAGAGAAACAAACAATTAAAATTATTTGCATTCCACAAACACTTTGATGCTGACTTATTGGAAAGTTTTTCGCAAAAATTAATTCCTTTAGCTAATTACATTCACCAATGCAGGATTGATTTTCTTCAAATCATGAACCACTATTTTTTGACCTACTATCACCAACTTTGCAATGATAAAGAAATAGTGAATTTTAAATACATCAGCGATTTGAATGAAAAGCAATTTGAGGAAATTTTAAAAGACAACATCAATAAAGATTTAGCAGCTGAAAGAACAATTCAGGGCATACATAAAGATGATTTAGAATTTGAAATCAATGGTTATGCGGTTAAAAAATTTGGTTCACAAGGGCAATCAAAATTATTTACCATAGCATTAAAACTTGCTCAATACCAATTGTTAAAGAACAAAATCAATTCACTTCCTATTTTGTTATTAGACGATTTATTTGAAAAAATTGATGAAGAAAGAGCTCAATTATTAATCAATTTAATTTCCTCAGCAGAATTTGGACAAATCATCATCACAGATACTCATGAAGAAAGGGTAAAAAAACACTTTGAAAATGTCAAAAAAACAATCAGTTTTGTAGAACTATAAAAACAAGCAATGCAAAAAAAAGAAAATCATCAATTTACAATAGGAGAAGCCATTGAATTGCTTACTAAAGACAAAAGAATAAGCAAAGGGTTAAACGAAAATACGATCAAAGAAAATTGGCCTAAAATAGTTGGAAATACTATTGCCTCTCACACTTCTAACATTTATTTAAGCGGAAAAACACTCACTGTTTACTTTAAATCTTCTATTGTCAAAAACGAAATGTTGTACAACAAATCAAAAGCCATTGATTTAATCAATGAATTTATAGGGTATGAAGCTGTTGAAGTTTTAAACATTAAATAAGATGAACAAACCAAAACCAATAACTGCTGGTTGGATTTTATTTGTTATTTATTGTGTTGGTTTTGTAGGTTTGTCTTTGCAAGTCACCAAACTTTATGTTGTACCATTGACTTGGGTTAATTTACTTGTCACTTTAATTGTTTTATTGATGTACCACAAAAAATGGTCAAAAGAAATTTCATTTGCTCTTATATTGGTAGGTGCAATAGGGTATTTTATTGAAGTAGTAGGAGTAAAAACAGGTTTGATTTTTGGTTATTATCAATACGGGCCAACACTTGGTTATGCCTTATTAGATACACCTTTGATGATGGCTGTTAATTGGATAATTACCATTTACATTACTAGACAAATTGCCGAAATGATTGCCAAAGATTTGTTTTTAATCAGCGTATTAGCATCATTGTTGATGATCATTCTCGATTATTTTATAGAACCGTTTGCTATTCAATATGGCTTGTGGAGATGGAACAGGGGAGAAGTTCCAATTCACAATTACATTGGTTGGTTTGTATGTGGATTAATCATTCATTATTTATTTCTAAAATCAGTTAAATTCCCTACCAATAAATTAGCATTGCCAATATACGTTATACAATTGGCATTTTTTATGGGTTTGTACTTTATTAAATATAAAGTTTTTTAATTGATTTCTGTAAATCCTAGATAAGGGTGTAAACATTCAGGCATTTTAATTCCTGTTTCTGTTTGATTGTTTTCTAACAACGAAGCTACAATTCTAGGTAAGGCTAAGGCACTGCCATTTAAGGTGTGTACTAATTCATTTTTACCCTCTTTGTTTTTAAATCTACATTTTAATCTGTTGGCTTGGAAAGTTTCAAAATTAGAAGTAGAACTCACTTCCAACCATCGTTTTTGTGCCCCACTCCAAGCTTCAAAATCATAGGTTAATGCAGATGCAAATCCCATGTCACCACCACATAATCTTAGTATGCGGTATTTAAGACCTAATTTTTCCATCAAACTTTTAACATGGTTTACCATGTCTTCAAGTATGGCATAACTTTGTTCGGGTGTGGCAATTTGCACAATTTCAACTTTGTCAAATTGGTGTAAGCGATTTAAACCTCTGACATGAGCCCCATAACTACCAGCTTCACGTCTAAAACATGGAGTGTAACCAACATTTTTAATTGGCAAATCTTCTTCTTTTACTATCACATCTCTATAAATGTTAGTGATAGGAACTTCGGCAGTGGGAATTAAATATAAATTATCTGCTTTATCATGGTACATCTGACCTTCTTTATCAGGCAGTTGACCTGTACCATATCCACTAGCTTCATTCACTAATATTGGAGGTTGTACTTCGTAATAGCCAGCTTTAAGTGCTTCGTCTAAAAAGAAATTAATCAATGCTCTTTGTAATCTAGCACCTTTGCCTTTGTAAACTGGAAAACCAGCACCAGTAATTTTATTGCCAAGTTCAAAATCAATGAGGTTGTATTGTTCAGTCAATTCCCAATGAGGTTTTGGGTTTTCAGGTAAAACAGGTTCAGTTCCCCATTCAAAAACTGTTTCGTTTTCTTCGGGAGTAGTTCCTGTTTTTACCACAGCGCTAGGGGCATTGGGTATTTCATACAGTTTTTGAGTTAATTGATTTTCTTTTTCAATTAAATCGGCTTCCAAAGATTTTATTTTTTCCTTTAAATCAAGTGATTCATTTTTTTTAGATTCAGCCTCCTCTTTATTGCCCGATTTCATTAAATCGCCAATTTCTTTAGCAATTTTATTTGAAGACGCAAGCAATTGTTCTAATTGAGTTTGAGTAGCTCTTTTAGCTTCATCAATGGAAATAACTTCGTTGATGATGTTACTTCTATCTATACCGCGTTTGGCAAGTCGAGCGATGATTTCTTCTTTTTGATTTCTAATTGCTAGTAAGGTTAACATAAATTAAGACTGCAAAATAACAATGTATTTTTGAGATTTAATAATTCAATCTGTAAATTTTATAGGTATTGTCCTTGTTATAGAAAAAAAATAACAATTAAGTATCAACAACATTGTTTCAATTTTGAATTGGTTTGAATTTTTAAGGAATTATAAGTTCTAGACCTTATATTGAAATATTATAAGGTTTAAGGCTTATATTGAAATATTAGAATGTTTTAAACTTTATTATAATTAAAAAATAAAGTACAATTAATAGGCTTAGAAAAACATTTAATTAACGTTTAATATTAATAATAATTGAAAAATACTTTAATTATCTTTTCAGTAGCAACAGTGCAATAAGCTGTTGCAATGGTATTTCTGTGTCAACTTTAGTTAATTTAAAAAATTAAAGTCATAAATACCCATTTATTAGACAAGATAAATAATTATTTTTAACAAAAAAAAGAACTACTTTATATGAAAGTAGTTCTTTACACTATTTTCTAAAAATTAATTTTTTAATTACAACCCTTTAAGTAAATTTTCTAAATCAGCTTTAGTTACTTCTATTGGTGTAAATTCTTCTATTTTATCTTTTGTAGCTATTATTTCTTTTGTCACATAATAGTATTTATTATCTTTTTTAGAAAAAACAATTAGCTTAAAACTTTCACCAATTGGCACTGCATAACCAGCTCCTGTTGTAAATATTTTTTCGTCAGCATCTCCATGTAACTTGAATACAACATTTTCTTTAGTAAAAATTGAATAAATTTCGGAATTAGAATTTCCAAACTCATCGGGTAATTTTACTTTTAAAATACATAAATTACTACTTCCATAATTATAAAAATAATCGCAATTAATATAACGAAATTTACATGGAATTTTAAACATTGAATCATTTAATTGTGAATATGAATCTCTTCTCCAAGTTTGGTCCGTCCAAGGAGTAGGATTTAATTTTACAATGGGGTCAGAAGATAAACTCCAATTTTCTCCTTCGTTTGTTGTAAAAATATCAAATCCTTTTTTATTTTGAATTCGCATATCTAAATAATAGTAATCA
>CAYVDH010000039.1:0-22412 GCA_964450355.1 uncultured Flavobacteriaceae bacterium | reverse complement strand
TTCTCTCTATCAGGTTCTGATTTTGTTGAAATGTTTGTAGGGGTAGGAGCGAGTAGAGTTAGGGATTTATTCCGCCAAGCGAAAGAAAAAGCGCCTTGTATAATTTTTATTGATGAAATAGATGCCATAGGAAGAGCTAGAGGTAAAAACATAGTCAATGGCTCAAACGATGAAAGAGAAAATACATTGAACCAATTGCTAACAGAGATGGATGGTTTTGGAACAGACAGTGGTGTAATTATTCTTGCTGCTACTAACCGACCTGATATATTGGACAGTGCTTTGATGAGACCAGGCCGTTTTGACAGACAAATATCCATTGATAAACCAGATTTAGTAGGTAGAGAACAAATTTTCAAAGTGCACTTGCAAGGCAAACAATTGGCTGATGAAATAGATCCAAAAAAATTGTCTGCTCAAACTCCAGGTTTTGCAGGAGCAGAGATAGCCAATGTGTGTAACGAAGCAGCTTTGATTGCCGCAAGAAACAACAAAGATAAAATAGACATGAAAGATTTTCAAGATGCCATAGACAGAGTCATTGGTGGACTTGAGAAAAAAAATAAATTGATTTCTCCAGAAGAAAAAAACATTGTAGCTTATCATGAAGCTGGTCATGCTGTGGCTGGCTGGTTTTTAGAATTTGCTGATCCTTTAGTGAAAGTTTCTATAGTTCCTAGAGGCGTTGCAGCACTTGGATATGCCCAATATTTACCTAAAGAACAATACATCTATAGAACTGAACAATTGTTAGATGAAATGTGCATGACCTTGGGTGGAAGAGCAGCTGAAGACATTATTTTTAATAAAATAAGTACTGGTGCTCAAAATGATTTAGAACGAGTAACAAGAATGGCTTATGCCATGGTTACACTTTATGGTATGAACGAAAAAGTAGGAAATGTGAGTTTCAATGACGATAATTCAGAATATTCTTTTGGAAAACCATACAGTGAAAAAACGGCTGAATTGATAGACGATGAAGTGAGAAAAATCATACAAAATGCTTATGAAAGAACAAAAGGTTTACTGTTGAGTAAAAAAGAAGAACTTTCTAAATTAGCTCAAGAACTGTTAAACAAAGAAATTTTATTTCAATCCGATTTGGAAAGCATAATTGGTAAAAGACCATTTGATTCTAAAACAAACTACGAGAGTTACATGGAAAAAAAGGAACTGCCTGTTCAGCCTGAAATCAATCCTGTATCAATAGAAGAAATAAAACCAAACAACGATGAGTTAACTGTTGAAGATAAACCTTCAGATATTTAATTTTAATATGAAATGGGTGCTTGTTTTCATTTTGTTTTTTGTTCAACAAATTCAAGCAGAAGACAGCCTTAATTGCACAGGTAAATTCAATCTCAAAAATGAAAAAAATGGGGTATGGATTTGTAAGAAAAACCAAAAGTTGATAAAAAAAGAAAGATATAAAAATGGCAAATTGCTGACTTATATCTTGTTCAACGAAAAAGGCGAAATCATTGAAACTCGAAATAAAAAAGGAAAAATTAAGAAATTCAACCCTTGTGGTTGTTAAGATTCAATTTTTTGAATGAAAAAAAAGACACTCAAGTGGATTAAAAGATTATTTCTATTCGGAATATTATTCATTGTTTTTTATGCCTTTTTCACTCTTATATTTTCTCTAATTCCAGTAAATAATACAACATCTAATGATGAAAAAAACATCGATGTGTTTATATTGTCCAATGGGGTGCACACCGATTTGGTATTGCCTATGAAAAATCAAGTTTACAATTGGTATGATGTACTTAAACCTGCCAACACTAAATCAAAAGATAGCATAGCAAATTATGCTTCCTTTGGTTGGGGAGATAAAGGGTTTTATATCGAAACACCTAACTGGGAGGATTTAAAAGCAAAAACAGCATTTAAAGCTATGTTTTATTTAAGCACATCTGCCATGCATGTCACTTATTACAACCAATTAAAAGAAAATGAATGGTGCAAAAAAATACCTGTAAGTGAAATAGAATACAAGAAACTAGTGGAATACATTCAATCAAATTTTGATACCAAACAAGGTAAATTCATAGAAATCTTAGGAACAACTTATGGTCAAAGAGATGAATTCTTCGAAGCAAAGGGCAAATACAGTTTATTTTATACTTGCAATACGTGGGCTAACGAAGGACTAAAACATGCTGGCTTAAAAGCAGCGTTATGGACACCAATAGACAAAGGGATATTCTATCATTATTAATTTTCTGACTTCATCTTCAATCCAATTGATTTACTAAAGCATAAGACTGAATTCTGAAGGGAAGTTAATTAAAAATTGAATTCTTTTGAATATCCAGTGCTATCAACGGTCCAATGAAGTTTGATGTTTGCTTGGTCGTATTCATGATGGTTACTAAATTTATCAAACAAAGCTTCTTCTATAGAGCTTTCGCCTGCGTTTAAATAATCAAAGCTAACACTGGATGTTTCTATGATGGTGTTGCCTTTTTTAATTTTAATGTAAGCCCATCCACTTAATTCAGATGAAGAATTGTTTTTAATGGTTAGTACGAGTTTAGCATATTGTCCATATTGGTCTTTATTGATTTTTTTACAATCAGTAATATCAAATGCTGAAGTTAATTTTGTGTCATCATACTCACATGCACTGATGTGTAATAGTATAATTAAACTAGCGCAAATTTTATACAATACATTCATTCATACAAATTTAAATAAAAATAAATGATAAAACAAAAGTTATTTTTATGTAACAGTTTACTAAATGAATTAACTGTACAATTGCTCGTTCATTAAAGTATAATTATATGATGTAGTCTATAAATAAAATATCATTTAAGGTAATAAGGTTAAAAAATGGAATGATGGCTTCAGTCAAAATTTACTTATAATAATTACTAATGAATGTTAGAACAAGGATTTAAGAGTTTTGCTTTTATTCATTTTTAACATGATTTTTTTTAATTTAAAATATGGTTTATCATTGCAATCTATATGTCAAAACAAATTTTTATAAATTTACCTGTAAAAAATTTAGAGCAATCGATGGCTTTTTATTTGTCTTTAGGATTTGAAAACAACCCACAATTTTCAGATGACACTGCAAAATGCATGGTATGGAGTGAATCCATTTATCTCATGATTTTATCGCACGAAAAATTCAATACTTTTGCTACTAAACCTATAGCTGATACCAAATCAGCACTTGCTGGCTTATTTTCTTTGTCTTTAGAAAGTGTAGAACAAATGAATGAATTGATGGAAAAAGGATTGAATGCAGGAGGTGTTGAACCAAATGAAACAAGAGACTATGGGTTCATGGTGCAAAGAACCATTGAGGATTTTGATGGTCATACTTGGGAATTGTTCTTTATGGACATGTCCAAGTTTCCAACTCAATAAGATTAGAAACTAATTAACTGTTTGATTAAGGTAATGCCTAAAAAGACAAGAAAAATGTATTTTAAGGTGTTTTGTTTACTGTTTTTAGAAAACTTTAAGCCAAAAGGAATGCCTATCATTGAGCCCAAAATTACAGGCATGGTTAAACCCCAAATCACATATCCAGTATGTGTTAGGTTGTTGTTTAGCTGTGCAGGATGTTGAACCATGTAATAAATAAATAAAGGCAAAACGATGATTGGAATTACAGACAGGGATAATCCTGTTGAGGTTTTTAGTGGCAATTTAAATATTTGGTTAAAATAAGGCACCATAACGATGCCCCCACCCAATCCACTGATGGAAGTAATGAAGCCAGCAACTAATCCAGCAGGAATGAATTTACTGTTGTTAGGAAGGATTAATTCGGTGTTTTCTTCCTTTTTTTTAGCCATTAAAAGTTTAGCGATTGTGATGATTAAAATGATGGAGAAAATAAGTTTAAAAACAATTGGTGAATTGAATTCTAACAATCGAAATAAATATGTAGTAATGAGTGAAGATAAAACTGCAAATAGACCAGTAATTAATATGATTTTATAATGTTTTAAGTTTTTTTGAATAATTAGTCCCATTAAACCAATAAAAAAAACCAAACAAAAACTATTAGCCAATGTGTAATCCACTACTTCTTTAGTAATTTGATGTTCTGAAAGATACCATTGAATTACTGGAACAAAAATAATGCCTCCACCTACACCTAGCGCGCCAGCTAATAATCCCCCTAAAATACCAGTAATGAATAACAATAGAATGACCTGACTCATTTAATTCAATGGAGATAATAATTGATTGTATTTAACAGGGTCATTAAATAAATCCAATGCTTTTTTAAAGTGCTCATCTATTGCAAATGAATTTTCAATTTTTGATTCTTCATAGAAGTATCTTCTTACTATTTCGAGTTGCAATGCCTTTAAAATTTCATTTTTGTTTTTATCCAAATCAGAAGATTTAACAGCATTCATTTTGTTTTCTAATTGAGCAATTTCATTAGACATTTGTTGGTCATAAGCATCATTTTTTAATTTTTCTTTTAATTGTTTTATCGCTGTTTCTGATGATGTGGTATATGTAAATTGGTTGGAACTAATGTAAGATTTAAAATCTTGATAATCAGTTTCACTCAAAGTAAACGTTTTGCTGTCGCTTATTTGTTTGTTTTTAGAAAAATAATGTGTGGCATAATCAAAATAAATGTAGTTAGATTCAAGCAGTTTAACAATGTTTGGTTTTTGAGCATCGTCAACCAGTATATCTGGCTTTACACCACCGCCATCAAATACTTTTCTATTGTTTTTAGTTTTAAATGCTTTTCTCAAACTGTCTGGAATAATGCCAGCGCTGCCATCTGAGTTTCGTTTGCTGTAATCCAATAATTGTATGCATCTGCCCGATGGAATGTAATACTTAGCTACTGTCAGTTTCATTTGAGTTCTATAAGGCAATGAGCGTGTGTTTTGAACCAATCCTTTGCCAAATGTATTTCTTCCAATGACAATGCCTCTATCTAAATCTTGTATTGCTCCGCTTACTATTTCGCTAGCACTAGCTGAGTATTGATTCACCAATACAACCAATGGGATTTTTGCATCAATGGCATTGTTAAGGGTGAAATATTCTCTAAATTCTTCTTGCAATCTGCCCTTGGTAGTAGTCACTAGGGTGTTAATAGGAACAAATACATTCACAATATGAACTGCTTCGTGAAGCAATCCCCCACCGTTGTCTCTTAGGTCTAAAATGATGTTTTTAGCTCCTTTTGATTTTAAATCTACCAATGCATTTTTTACTTCTTCGCCTGCACCAGCCATAAAATGTTCAAGCTTCATGTATCCTACTTCTTGATTCACCATTCCATAGTAAGTCACATTTTTTGTTTTAATTTCTTGACGGGTAATTTCCATGGACAGTTTATTGCCAGCTCTATCTATGGTAATGTTTAATTTAGTATTAGGAGCACCTCTCAGTGCGTTGCTGCTTTCATCAATGCTTTTTCCAATGAATGATTTTCCATTGATTTCAAGTAATTTGTCTCCTACTTTTAATCCTGCAATATCGGCTGGCAATCCTTTGTGAACAACAGTAATGTAAATGTAATCGCCTCTTTTCATGCTGCTACAACCAATACCTCCAAATTCACCACTGCGTTGTATCATGGCATCTTCAGCCTGACTTTC
The DNA here is from genome assembly GCA_964450355.1 of uncultured Flavobacteriaceae bacterium. Lineage (GTDB taxonomy): Bacteria > Bacteroidota > Bacteroidia > NS11-12g > UBA955 > CAYVDH01. The sequence continues at coordinate 16,803 of CAYVDH010000039.1, read as the reverse complement.
GGTATAAAAATTGGTATATGGGTCTAAGGACATCATCATGGCATCAATGCCTTTTTTCATCATGTCGCCAGGTTTTATTTCATCAACATAACCCGTGTGCAATTCTTTGTAAACTGCGCTAAAAATTTCTAAATTTTTACTGACTTCAAAGTAATCATCAGCTTGTTTAAAACTAAATAAAGCTAAAGCAATGACTAGGACAATGGATAATTTTTTTTTAGAGAAAGACATAAACAAATATAATTATTTTTTTAAAAGTGAATTAATTCCTTAAATCAGACCCCCATAACATTTTTTCGCGCAAGGTACTTAAATAAGTATTGTTAGTAAAACGCACTAAGTTAATTTGAAAGTCGGCTTTTCTTATAGCAATTTGTGCCCCTTTTTGAATGGTGGTTGAGCGGCTGTCAAGCGAAGCTAAAAAATTATTGCTTCTTCCTTCTATTTCAAACGAAAGAACTTGGTCGTCTGGGACAATCACAGGCCTAACATTTAAATGGTGTGGCGCTATAGGAGTAATAACAAAACTGGATGTTTTAGGGAATAAAATTGGGCCACCACAGCTTAATGAATATCCTGATGAACCAGTAGGGGTAGAGACAATTAATCCATCAGCCCAATAGGAATTGAGTGGTTCGCCATTTAAAAAAGCATGCACTATGATCATGCTGCTGGTTTCTTTTTTGTGTAATACAAAGTCATTTAAAGCAAATTGAAAATCGAACAATTGTTCATGGCTATGTAATTCCAATAAACTTCTTTTATCCAATAAAAAACTTCCTTTTGATAATTCATTAAAAGCTTGTTTTAAATGTTCAATTGAAACATTGGCTAAAAAACCCAACCTGCCTGTATTAAGACCTATAAGAGGTACACCGCTTTGATGTATAATTTCTACTGAGTCTAATATGGTTCCATCTCCGCCTATGGTGATTAAATAATCTATTTCAGGGTTTATTTGATTAACGGTGATAAAACAAGTGTAATTCTCACTAGGGAAATTGAATCTTTTAAGCTCGTTGTACAATTGTTCTTGTATTAATAATTTAGCTCCTTGAGATTCAATGAAGTTTAATATGTCTTTAATTAGATTAAAGTGAAATTCACTTTTAATGACTTTAGCAAATATTCCTATTCTCATTTTTTGAAATCAATTCACGCAAGGTTATACCTTGATGATGTTTAGAACAAAGATAATACTTTTTGTAAAATAGCAATTTTTTACTTGAGATTATATTGGGGCTATAAAATTGAGGTACATTCTGTGAAAATCATATTTATTATTGCTGTACTCCAATCTTACACAATAATCGTAAAAAAACACCACATTCAATCCAATGCCATACCCATATTGCCATTCGTTAGGCAATAAGTTGTCTATGATGGCCATTTTATTATTGTTTTTAACATAACCTATATCGTAAAAACTACTTACAAAAGCGTAACATGGAAGTTCTTTGTATCCTTTGAATTCGTATTTCAAAGGGTATTTTTTATTTAAAAAACGGTATTTTAATTCAGATTTACCTAAGATAAAATGATTGCCATCTATCACATTCAATTCGTATCCTCTAATAATTTCTCTATTGTAACCCAACGCTTGAATGTTTGAATAAGGAATTTTATTTAAATTAAAATACCTCAAAATCGTTCCAGCACTTAGGAACCAATTGGATTTTATCTGGTGGTATTTAGAAGCTTGTAGTTTTATGTTGATGATAGGAGATTTTTGCTTGAGAAAATATGGTCCTTCGATGCTTGCTTTAAAGTAATGTCCTGTTAATGGAAATCCTCTGAAATCTCTTTTGTCGTGTGTGAATTGATAACCTAAGTAATATTCATTTTGATAGTTGATGTTTTTGTTTAACAGATAATTGCTGTTGACTTGGTCTCTTAATACAGTATCACTCACTCTGGTGTATCTATAACCAATGTATGGTTGATGATAATTGTTAATTCGTTTGCGGTGAGTTGCTTTTAGTTCGAAATTTTTTCGGTTTACTATGACTAAATCATTGTTTCTAAAAAATGCCACTTTGTCATTGATGGTTCGGTACCATAATTCTCTATTAGCACTTGTTCCCATGTTTACTTGCAGCCCCCATGTCAATTTTTTATTGATGTAAGGAACTTTGTAATTGATGTTGATTTTACGCGTGTATCCTGTTTGTGCATCAAGTAACAAGGTGTGGTTTAATCCACCTATGTTATGCCATTTTAATTCTATTCCGTAAATGAGTCGAGATAAATCTTTGCTAAGCCACCATTGGTTAAAGTTTCTGTCTGCAAGCTCAACAATTGGAATTGGCCAAATGTACCAGCGTTCTAATACTGTAATTACAGCACAATGATCTACCAATTCAATATACACTTCGTTAAATAAAAATAAATTTAACAATTGTTTTCTGCTTAGTTCTTTCTCTTCTTGCCAATTTTTAATGGTATCACCAGCTTTGAAAGTAAGGTCTCTTTGAATGATAAAGTCTTTGGTTTTTTTATTGCCCTTTATGAGTATTTGTCTGATTACAAATGCAGAATCCTTTGATTGAGATTTTAATTGAAATCCTAAAAAAATAAAGAATAAAATGAAACCTATTTTTTTCAAATTCAGTTTATAAATCTAAATAATTCATTAAACTTTTATACCTTAAATCATTGTCGAATAACAAATCTTCGCGATTGTAATAAGAAATTACATTGTAGTCATACCTTTCAAGGGTAGATAATATATTTGCTAACACTGTGGTGTTTAGTTTCATGTGTATTTCTATTAAATCATTGTCAGAAGTTTCAAAAGTGAACACTCCTAATACCTTAGCATCGTTGTATTCTATTATTCTCGATAGGTCGCTAATGGAATAATCTTGCGGTTTTACTTGAAGAACGATGATGCTGCCAGCAGATCCTATGGAATAGCTCAAACTTAAAATTTTTACCAATTCAGATGTTTTTATGATTCCAAGATATTCGTGGTTTTCGTCTGTCACCACCAACAAAGGCAAGTCCAGTGATTTTAATTGTTTAATGGCATCAAGAATGTGTTGGGTGGAATTGATTACAGGCAAAATTGGAGAAAACAATGGCAAATTAGCAATTAATTCATTGTCATCTGCTTGTTCAAGTTGGGAGTATCCTATGTAATTCACCAATTGCTGATTGATAATCAATGGCAGAAAAGTTAAACGGTTGTTTACCAATTCTTTTTTCGCCTCTTTCACTGTCATGTTTTGTGTTAGGGGCAATGTAGATTCAGATAGAAATTGAGAGACCATGCAATTGGGTTTTTTACAAAGTTACAAAAAAACTGCCAATTTGTTTTTTTAAGACAAAAAGTTTTAAATTTTATTCAACTATATTCAGCGGCATCACTTTGTAAGTAAAATTTTTACTTTCAGAGCTTCCATAATCTAAAAATACCATGACGTTGCTGATTGTTACAATGTAAGTTTTACCTTCGCTTTTTGATATTTCAGGAATAAATACTAGGGTGTTTTGACCATAACCATTGCTGAATGGTTCGAGTTTTACTTTTATAGGTTTCCCATTTTCAGTCACAGTGACTTTAGCTTTAGTAAAATCAGCAGATGAAAGAGAGAAACTCCATCTTTCTGCCAATAAATTGTTTGGGAAATAATTAGCAGCAGGCCAGCATACAGGTATATTTTGGTTGAAAGTTATTGTTTTTTTTAACTTGGAATTAGAGCTGCCAAAGGTCCAAATACTGGTTGCACTTTCGGTACTTCCATGAGCAAACACAGTGTTGTAGGGGTTTAATATCCAACGTCTATGTCCACACGAAAAGTTATTACTACCAAAATCTTCCATTTGTCCCAATACTGCTTGTTCAAAAGAATGACCTAAAGATAAATTGCTACTTGATGCTGCATCATACCCCATTTGAGTATAACATTTCCAAGTTTTTGGTGGGTGGTGATTTAAATCACCATTAGCACTCATCATCAAAGCAGCAGCTTGGCATTTTTTATTTAATTCAGGGTCTAATACACAACTATCGTTGATGCCAGCTAACCTTCGGCAATAGTTAATGGTTTCTAACACCACATCATTTCCCCTTTTACTCACCATTCCTGCATTGCATTTACTGATATCAGGCATTTTTGAAAACAAAGAATCTTGACTGAAATATTGTGTTTTTTGTTTGAAATTCAAATAATCAGCAACTATGAAATTTTTTTGTAAAGCGAGTAATTTTGGGTCGTTAGGAAAAATAATTAATGCCTTTCTGATGTTGACAGAAAACGAAGAAAATTGTTTGTTTTTAAGGTCAGATTCTAACTTTGCAACATACATTTGATGTTGTTTGTCTTTGATGCTTTTGCTGCTGAAAGTTTGACTTAGTTCATTTATTTTGTCTGTGTTTTTAGCATTTTCAGGATTGGCAACAAAATCGTTTACAGTTTTATCCAATTGAGTATTTAATGCAAGCAGTTCTTTATTCCATTTTGGATAACTTTGTTTACTGTGCTTAAGTAGTTCTGAACATAAAACATAATTCTTTTTTGAATAGATGCTTTGATATACGGATTGTATATCGGCAAAACTCATAGCAGTTTTTTTGAATTTAGACTGAAAGGTAATCCAATTCTTAAAAAACAATTCGGTGTTGTTGTATTTATTCGTTTTAGAAAATGCATAAATTCGCAAGTTTAATGCATTAAAACTATCTGCGTTTTTGTTTTTAATTAAATAATATTTTTCAGAGCTTTTGTAGGCAAGTTCTTCGTTGTTAAGAATAAAAATTGTTGCTTTCATTTCCATTTCATTCACTATTAGAATAGTGGATTTTATGGTTTTTTCATTCAATAAGCTATCCCCCTGATTCAATAATTTGCTTACTCTGTTAAATTCTGACATTGAACTTTGTTCACTCAAGTAAAAGTCAAGGTTGTTTAAATAATTGATCCAAATTTTATCAGAGTTTTCACTGCTTGTATTGGCTTCTTTAGATTTTAATAAACACCTATAAGCTTTTTCATGATATCCCATTTCAATGTATTTCGACATCAAATAGGCATAGGCGTAATCCATGTTTTCGTATAATTTATTTTTGGTTTTAAAATGTAAATAATTTGTTTCAATTATTTGAACTAGATCTTTGATGGCAGTTGCATCATTGTTTTTTTCTTTACATAAATAGTGTTTGTATCTGATGCTTTGTTTTTCGGTTAGCTCAGCTAATTTTTGAAATAAATCATTGCTTTTGCTTTCGTTGATATCACATTGTTTTTCTGCTTCAACTAATGTTTTCTCTTCAATGGTAATCATTTCGTTATTCAATTCTGAAAAAAGTTGGCCTTTAGTGTCTTTTTTCTTTAATTTCAGGGCAGTATTTAAAGCTTTGTTGATTGCAGATTTTTTTAATGGATGTTCATCCAATTCATCTACAGCAATGTAACATTTAATGAGCCAATAATAAGGGTATAATTCTTTTGAATTAGCTACCACTTCTTCACTCGCTTTTTCTATGCATTTATCATATTTAGAGGCATTGAATAACGACTCTAACTTAGGAAACTCAGTGTATTGAGCGCTTCCATTGATAACATAACATAATAAGAGCCATAAAAAACAGTGTTTCATTTCAACAAAAATATGCATTACCCTCATTCAATACAATAACGCATAAGGAGTATCATTTATTCAATTAGAAGTGAAAAATAAATATCAAACTCCAAATAACGAATGAGTTATTTTAAAATTTCTTTAATGGTATTCCTAGATACTGCATGATATGAAGCTTCAGCTTTTGAGAATATCTGCCTTGCAAAATCAAGTCCTGTTTTGGTTTTAGATAGTTCTTCGTATAAAGGTTTTAGGAATTTGCGTCTTCCTACCGAGTTCAAATATTTGTCAATAAATGGAAAGGCTACATCGTAATTGGTTTTAATGCTTAGTAAATACCAATCGCATTGAATTTCGGCATTTTGACTTTCGTTTAAACCAAATTTTTTCTGTATTTCAGGCATGATAGTTTTCACGGAATCAGGTATAAATTGCCTTAGTAAATGTAGCCAATGATGGGTGGTAAATCCAACAGTATCAATTTTATTTATATTTTTTGATGAATTTATTTCATTCGCCATTTGACTTATTTTTACTAATTCTTTGCTGTTTACTTTAGGGCAATTTTTTGGTAATCCTATGTCATATATCCATTCATTGATGTTTAATTTTAATTGAGGATGTTTACTTAATAGGTTTTCATTTAAATAGGCTATAAATTGTTCGGTAGTGATGGTTTTCCATTTAAATTGATTGAAATATTCATTTAAAAATCGATCCCATTCAGTTCTTCCAACGCTGTTTTCTAGTAATTTTAAAAACAAACTACCTTTGATGTAGGCAATATCACTGACACCATCGTCTGGATTTCTGCCTTTTAAATTTAATTTTAATTTGGTATCTCCAGGCGCATTAATCATCAAATCATTTAAAGTCAACTTCAATTCTCCCAAACTCAATTCAGCCAACATGTCGGCATAGTCTTTGCCATACAATTTTTCCATGATTCTTTCCTCAAAATACACAGTAAATCCTTCGTTTAACCAAAAATCATCCCACGTGTGATTGGTAACTAAATTGCCACTCCAACTGTGTGCTAATTCATGTGCAATTAGTGATACCAAGCTTTTGTCTCCGGCAATGATGGTAGGAGTTGCAAAGGTTAATTTAGGATTTTCCATGCCTCCAAAGGGAAAGCTTGGTGGCAATACCAATACATCGTATCGACCCCATGCGTATTTGCCATACAATTCTTCCGCGCCTTTAATCATTTGAGGCAATGAAGAGAATTCATAAGCGCTTTTTTCCAGCATTTCAGGTTCAGCATACACTCCACAATATTCTCCCAAACTTTTAAACGATAAATTGCCAACAGCTAAAGCCAGCAAATAACTTGGAATGGGTTGCTTCATTTCAAAATGGTATTTGCCATCCTTGTTTTTAGTAGGATTGTTTTGAGCACTCATCAAAGGCAAGTATTGATTTTGACAAGCAATGTCAGCACTGTATGTGAATTTTACTGCAGGTGCATCCATGCACGGTATCCACGATCTAGCCAATATGGCTTGGCTTTGAGTAAATAAAAATGGATGTTGCTTTCCTGCTGTCTGTTCTGGTTCTAGCCACATCAAAGCTTCAGCTTTTGGTGATGTCTCGTAGTAAATGCATACTTGTTTAGTCTCTTTTTTAATTTCAATTACCAATCCTTTTCCTATGTATTCTTGTTCATCTGTAAATGAATAAGCCGTGTTTTCATGGTCTTCTAACAACACCTTTTCAATGGTTAAATCTTTGGTGTCTAATATTAAAAAAGGAGATCCTGAATGGTTGGTAATATCTAAGATGGCTTTACCTTTCAATGTCTTTTTTTCAAAATTTACTTCCAGTTGCAAATGGAGGTGGTTTAATTTCACTGAATCATAATTGGAAAACGAGTGGTTTTTAACTGTTATAGAAGGCATTTTTTTAACAGGTAAATGTGGTGTGTTACATCTACTAAAGAAAATAACGACAGCAAAGCTTAATATGAAATAAAAAAATTTCAATGGGTTTATGAATTTAAATTTTCAGCTATGGTTTTAATTTGTTCGAGTATGGATTGCCAACCACCACCAGCAATGGATTCGTTGTACCTTTGCTCACCTTGAGCTACTGTTTTGTAATTTCCTTGTTTGATGGTTAGTGTAATTCCTGAATCTGTTTTATCAATGATATAGTGAACATCTAAGTAATTTTCTGGAATATCGGCAATGCTTGCATTGTTAGGGTCTATAGTAGAATATATAAGCAACTTTTCGCTTATGTATTCTTTCACAATACCTTTCACAAATACCATGTCTTTTCCTTCATAGCTGCCTTGCCATAACAATGGGCTTCCTATTTCCCAATTGGTAATTGCTTTACATCCAAACATGTATTTAATGGTGTGTTGTGATTGTGTTAATACCTCCCATACATTAGATGCATTGGAGTGTATTTCTATGGAGTTTTGAATAAATAATTCGTTCATTTTTATTTTTTTATTTCTGGCATTACCCAGGTGTTATGTAATATTTTTTTTATTTTGCGTTTCCAACTGGGTAAACTTTCATAAGCTCTTTTAGGTTTTATCATTTCTGTAACAATATTTTTATTGAAACTAGCAAAAAGCTCATCTCCTTGTGTGTTTTTTTCAAATAAATGAGCTAATACTTGGCGAAACTCTTTGAAATTCCAATAATGAAAAACCCATTTACCTTCGGTTTCTATGACATTGCCATGTTGTTGTAAATAATATGAAAACGCCAATTGTTCAATGATGAAAGTTGGGTGTTTTTGATAAAGTTGGTCTGTAAGTAATTTGACAGATTCTAAAACTGGAAAAAAACTGGAATTAAATCCAAGTACACCTGCGTTGAACATGGTAGTTTCAGGAGTAATCACCGTGTCATTTTTTTTCGATTTCACAAAGGCATTGAGTCTTTTGTACAATATGTTTTTTCCTTCATTGATGGCATTTTCTCTGAAACACATGATGGATTTACCTTGATCTATCAACTGAAAAAGCGAACTGATTTCATTTAGAAAATAAATATCAGTATCAACGTAAAGAAATGAACCAGAGTATTGTTTGCTCAGCATTTGTAGCACTTCTATTTTTACACGGTGTACGAAATCTATAGAGCCTCTCCATAATTTTATTTGCTCCTTGCTTACTTCATGGTATATGGTATTGCTATTTAAATATTGTTTGAAAAAATCACTGTTGTCAGTTACTACAATGATTTGATAATCCAATGAAGATTGTTTATTCAATAAAGAGTGAATAGAATAAATGGCTTCGTGAAAAATTTCAGCTTTACCATAAGCTTGGTATATGAGGTAATGATTCAAAACTTAGGCAAAGATAAAGTTTTTAAGTTTTTAAATTTTTGGATTTTTGATTTTAATCCAGATTCAGCATTAGGGGTTTGTTATGAACCGAGCATACGAGCTAATGAGTGCAATAAATTCAAATTACTTACGATTATAGAACCTAAGGCACCGGATCGTGTCCAGCAGGTTTTCCTGGGCGGCAACGGGATAATCGTTTGGCTGTTAAAGCCATTCCTTTAATAGGTCCGTGTTTTTTTATTGCTTCTATGGCGTATTGGCTGCAAGTAGGTACAAAACGACATGAAGGAGGGAACAGGGGAGAGATGAGGTATTGATACAACCTTATTAATCCAATAAAAAGGAAATTAATGATTTTTTTCATTTAGTTTTTGGATGATGGACAAGGTAGATTTTTGAATGTCTTTGAAGCTGGGCAAATCATTGCCAACATATATCAACGCCATGAAGTTTTCTCCATTGGGAAGTGGTTTGAGAATTTCAGATTTCAATAACCGATAATTTTCTCTTAATAACCTTTTTATTTTGTTTCTGTCAGTGGCTTTTTTAAATTTTTTTTTGGATACAGAAAAGAGGATTTTGTGTTGATTTAAATCAGATTTTTTGTTGTAGTACAACAACATCAAAGGAAAAGATTTGAGTATAGAATTGTTTTTAAATAATAACTCAATGCTTTTGGTATTACTAAGAATTTCAGATTTTTTTAGAGTATAACGCACACTTTCACTCATTGTGTGAAAAACGATTTAGCTCAGAGAAGCAGATGTTAAAATGAATTAACGTTTGTGACGCATTTCGTCAGAAACTGACAATCTTTTACGGCCACGTTTTCTACGAGCTGCTAATACTTTACGACCGTTTGCAGTGGCCATTCTTTCTCTAAAACCGTGCTTATTTCTTCTTTTGCGTTGTGATGGCTGGAATGTACGTTTCATGACCTTGTTTTTTTAAAAAGGACTGCAAAAATAGACATTTTTACTTTATTAACAAACTTTTGAACAAAAATATTCAATTTATTTGCGACTTATTCCTCCCAAGTCCTTAAATCAGTAGTGTCAAAGGTCCATTCAGGGGTGTAAATTTCATTTCTTTTTTCCATAGAGAACCACACATCGTCTTTGTTTTCATTCAAAAGTATCTGAATTTCTTGTGCTGGCATGTAACTCTGTGCCAATATGTATTTTTTTTCTCCTTTATTGTTTTTACACACATCCACTACCATCACTGCATGTCCATAAGGATTTTTACTTTGAATCAATACATCTCCAATATCCAGTAAATAATATGGTTTGGGTTTGAGTTGTTTTTTTAATGAAGCAGTATTGGCATAACTATAAATGTAATCCAAATAAGAATAAAATTTTGCAATGGAATAATCTCCTTGATTGTATTCAGTATAGGCATGGTATTTTTTATCACCATTAAATAGAAATCGGATGTTTTTGTATTTTTTATTTTGATAAAAATACTCGGCTCTTAATCTAATAAGAGCATCTGCACATTGGTGTAAGTCTTTGTTGTTGATTGGTTTATCTATGACAGAGACATAGATTCCATCTGGATTTTTAAAACTGCCATCGAAGTATTTTACCTTAGCGGCACTGTCTTTTAACTTTAAATGTTGAAGAAAATAGGAAAATGAAGTACTGTCATTTTCTTTTTTAACATAATCTTTAGGGCATGGAAAACGTTGAATGATGGTGTTTTTTTTGAAATTAATAATTGGCTTTTTGAATTCTGTTTTAGTAAAACTCAAATACAAAAAAGCCAATAAGAAAATGAATCTCATTGGCTTTATAACGCAGTTATTGTTTTTTTATTTTAAAACAAGTTTATTTTACAGAGGTTTTTTGAGCATCAGCATAATTGAATGCTTTTTTCATTAAATCAGTACCTCTTTTTAAAGGGTTGTCTCTGATTATATTTTCTTCTTCTTCTACTTTATTAAACAAAGCTCCTAGGGCTTTTTCAGTAACAAATCCATTTAAATCAGGATTTAATTTAGTCACCAAAGGAATTTTATTATAAATATTCACTAGGTCAGCCCAATTTTTAGTTACACCAATTTGATCCAAAGAAGCTTGAATTTTTGGACGGAAAGATTCAGTTAAAGCGGTTGTAGTAGTTTGTTTTAAATAATTGGTAGCAGCGCCTTTACCACCTGTTAATATTCCCATAGCATCTTGAAAAGACATTTGAGTAACGGCATCTAAGAAAATTGGTTTTGCTGTAGCTACAGCGTTTTCAGCACCTTCGTTTAATTTAGAAATCACGTTATCTACTTGAGCGCCCATGCCAATAGAAGTTAATTTATCTGCAATTTTTTGAGCATCTGCTGGTAGTAATATTTTAATCAAAGGATTGTTTCCAAAAGCACCTCTGGCAGATAAAATATCTGCTCCATTTCCAAATCCTTGTTTTAAAGCGTCTTTTAATCCGCCTGCGGCTTCAGTAGGAGTTAAAATTGAGGAAGTTAACACTTGAGCAATGTCCCCGCATGAGAGGAAAGAAAAGCTAAGTAATGATAATAAAAGTAATTTTTTCATTGTTGTATTTGTATATTATTTAGGTTTAAGCAATTATTGTTCCAATGTTTATAAAATTTAATTTTAACCTCTAAATTTATCCAATAAATCAGATAATAATTTGTGTTCCTTACGAGTTAATTTATCAAAAATTTTCATGGATTTTTTCATCTTTGGTTCTATTTTATCTAATAAATTTCTGCCGTTTTCATTGATTTTAAGCAGCATCTCTCTTTTGTTTTTTGAATTGATTTCTCTTTCAATTAATTCCATGTCCACTAATTTATCACACAGCCTAGTAACATCTGGGTTTTTGTCCAGCATTACTTCTCTAAGTTGACCACAATTGGCACATTCATCGCCTTTCCCTCTCAATATTCTTAAAATGTTGTATTGAGATTGGTTGATTTTGAATTCTTTTAAAGTCAGTCTGAAGTTATCGTTTATTTTGTTGTTGGTGTACATAATATTGATGACTGATTTTGTCAGAGGATCAATTTTTTTTGATTGTTTGATTTCTTCTTCTATTTTCAATGTATTTGTAATTTTAAGTGTTTTGTTGCTTCTCTTTTACTCAGGGGTTTTAATTCAATAGAATTCACCAATGCTAGGACCCAATCGGGATTGTATTTAGCGTATTGTCTCAATGCCCATCCAATGGCTTTTTGAATGAAAAACTCTTTAGATGGACTGAAATGCATGGCGCATTGTTTCAATAAATCGGTGTCAACATCCTCTTTGTAAGTTAATTGATGAATGATGACTACTCGGTTAAGCCACATGTTGTTGCTGTAAAACCATTGTTCAAGAACATTGTCCTTGGCTTTTGGATTTTTTTTTAAATACAATCCTATGCAATTGCTAGATAAAGTATCAACTGTGTCCCACCAGCTTTTGGTCAATACCAATTCTTCAAAAAAAGGATTCATGTGGTTATTCATCCATAATTTTTTGTATTTTAACAGCAAGAAAATACCGGTGTATTGCCATTCCCTTTCATTCAAGTTAAAACACAATCTTACAGTGTCTATTAATTCTGTGTAAGTTGAAATTGGGGCATTATTAATTGCTTTGTTGCTTAGCTCAAGCCTTACAGGAGATGGTATTCCATAAAACGGGAATTTGTTTTTCATGTATTTGGACATTTTTACGCCCAATGTTTCATTTGCATTGTCTGAAAACAACTGACTTAAACAAGCAATAAATTCAGAATGAACCACCTTGCAAAGGTACTTTTTTTCTGTAAAAATTAAAATATTGTTTTACTATTAAGAATTGTTCTAATTTGCAGTAACAAATGAACATTAAAGCCTCTGAATTGCAAAAAGGTGAACTCGCCCAAATTGTAGAAGTTCAAAACAGCGATTTACAAATAAAATTGTTGGAAATGGGTTGTACCAAAGGGGTTTTAATACGTTTAACTGATATTTCTCCATTAGGATGTCCATTGGCATTTGAAATGAATGGGTATAAACTTGGATTGCGAAAAAAGGAAGCTGAACTCTTGACTGTATTTAAAATGAGCAATGAAGAGTGAATTGAAACATATTGTAATGGTAGGAAATCCTAATTCTGGGAAATCCACTTTGTTTAATGCACTTACAGGATTAAATCAAAAAACCAGTAATTTACCCGGAACTACCATCGAAGTTAAAATTAGTCAAGTTTCTATTAACCAAACGGATTATCTTCTTACAGATTTGCCGGGTTTGTACAGTTTGTTTCCTAAAAGCAAAGATGAATTGATCTCATGTCAATATTTATCTGAAAGTCAAATTGACTTGATTGTGTATGTGGCTGATGTTACCAATTTAGGAAGGCAGTTGATGTTGTTTACTCAACTTTCTGATTTGGGTTTGCCCATCGTATTGGCATTGACCATGAACGACATTGCCATTAAAAGGCAAATGAAAGTGGATGTCAATCAATTGTCATTGCAATTGGGAGCTTTAGTATGCATAGTAAATCCAAGAACAAATGTGGGAATAGAAAAACTTAAATCCATTATTGCCAAGGAAAATCCTGTAAATAACAATATATTTTATTCAGAATCCAACCAATATTTAAGCAGTTTAGAAAGCATAAATCGATACCGTCAATACTTGGATAAAATCATAGAAAATGCAGATTTAAATCACCAATTTGAAAACAAAGAACACATTACATTAGAGTTAGAAAAACGCCACGAGGTTGCCAGAAACATAGAGGCATCATCCATTTTTAAAAGCAATGAATGGATTAAGTCCATGACACAAAAACTTGATGATGTATTTATACATCCTGTGTATGGGTTTCTCAGTTTTTTTATTGTATTATTTTTGGTGTTTCAAACTGTTTTTAGGTTGGCAGAGTATCCTACTGAATGGATTGAAACTGGATTTTTATGGTTCACAGAATTTACTACCAGTATTTTGCCTAATGGATTGTTCAACGACTTGATATGTAAAGGAATCATACCAGGTATAGCAGGAGTGATGGTGTTTTTGCCACAAATCGTTTTATTGTTTTTTTTATTGACTTTGTTAGAAGACAGCGGCTACATGACAAGGGTAAGTTTCATTACAGACCGGTTGATGCGAAAATTTGGTTTAAATGGAAAATCCATCATCCCATTGATTGGAGGCATGGCATGTGCTATACCAGCTATTATGGCCACCAGAACCATAGAGAACAAGAAAGAAAGATTGATTACAATATTAGTCACACCATTAATGAGTTGTTCGGCTAGGTTGCCAGTATTTACAGTGTTAGCTGGGTTATTGGTTGTAGAAAAAAACTCCTTTTTTGACCTCAGAGGATTGTTGATATTAGGATTGTATATTTTAGGGTTTGTCATGGCATTGGTATTTGGTTTGATGTTCAAATGGATATTGAATGTCAAAGAAAAGAGTTATTTCGTATTGGAATTGCCAACGTATAAAACGCCCACATTAAAAAATGTCATGGTGACATTGAAGTTGAAAATTAAAGATTTTGTATTCAATGCAGGAAAAGTGATTTTGATAGTGAGTGTTGTGTTGTGGTTTTTGGCAAACTTTGCACCTGGAGATGCTCATAAAAACATCGATTTAAAATACCAAGATTACAAAGCAGCAGACAAAGATCAATTAATACAAAGCGAGAAGTTGGAGAGCAGTTATGCAGGAATTATTGGAAAACAAATAGAGCCAGTAATCAAACCATTGGGATATGATTGGAAAATTGGGATAGCCTTAGTGACAAGTTTTGCAGCCAGAGAAGTGTTTGTTGGCACCATGTCCACTTTGTATAGCATTGGCAATACAGAAAACGAGGAGAAATTGACTGAAACATTAAAAAAACAGAAAAACGCAGAAGGAGAGGCGATGTATTCATTGCCATTGATCATGTCGTTGTTGGTATTTTATGCTTTTGCTATGCAGTGCATTAGCACATTGGCAATCACTTGGCGCGAAACCAAAAGCATTCGCTGGCCAATCATACAGTTGATTTATCTTACAGGTTTTGCTTATTTAATGAGTTTGATTACTTACCAAGTATTGAGTTGAGTTGCAGCAATGAAGTTAGGTATTTAACAAGAAGATATAAATGAAAATTAATCATTTTTTGCTTATGCATAAAATAAACTTGATGTTATTGTTGTTTATTAGTGTAATGATTAATTCATGTTTTAATAAAGCAAATAAGAATCATGGAAAAAATGATTTAGAATTAATTGTTAAATACAGCCAACACGATAAAGACTCAAATCAAATTAAGTTAGTTAAAAACAATGAAATAATTTACAATTGGGTAACCAAAGATAATTTGTATTTGGGAGAAATAATGATTTATGATAGTAAAATTGATTCAGCTTATTTCAAAAACCCCATTCAAATCAATGACTCTACAATATTTATTAATTCTATTTTTATTGGGAATGCTTATTTGACTAGTATTTCAAATGGCAAGAAAGACTATTCTATCGATTCTGATTATACATTTATGTTGTATTTAAAAGAAGAACATGCCATCATCTATTTCCCTGATTCAAAATCAGATTATTTTGAAGACGAGAATCAGATGGCACCATTAAATTTATATAATTTAAAAACAAAACAAACATCGCAAATTAAATTACCATTCTATTGTATTTCGAGGTTCAATAATTTATGTGAATCAAAAGAAATTGATAAATCGTTGTTAAATGAAATAATTAAAAGGATGAAAAATGAAATAAATGGCTTTTGAAAATATTAATGTCAAAAAAACCATTTTAAACAAGATACTGTAATTTTGTGGTTATATATAATGCCATACTGTTCTCTAATTGAATACAAACGATATGCTTAATATGATGAGTTATGAATAGAACTAGTTTGTTTTTCAGAATAATAAATAAAACAATGTTATTTTGTTTAATAAGGTTAATACAATTTGCAATATTATTTGTTGTTAGCAAATCTTATTTTAACAAAGAGGCGTTTGCTTATAGTATAGGTTTATACCTATTATTAACTCCATTTACTTTTTTGGTTTACATGCTCATCAATTTTAATACTAAAGTTAAAAATATCAAGTTCATTAAATTCCTAATGTTGGGAATAGATTTTGTGTTTTTGCTATTTTTTTATTTAATTTACAGTATTAAAATCAACATACAAGAGTTTACCCCAAACTCCTATACAATGAAATTTTTTTTCTTGTATTTCGTTTTGGGATTTTTATTTTTTTTGAACGATTTTAGATTTAAAAGACCAGAGTTAAACAATGAAATTTAGATTTTTGTTCATATTGATTATCACGAGTATTTATAGCATAACTGCACAAAAGTTATATCAAAAAAGATATGGGTATTTAAAATACAAACTATACGATAAAAATGACACGATTAATAAATTAGAAATTGATTATTACTTCAAAGATTTTGGCAAAATGGGGATATTAAAAATAAAGAATTTAAAAGATTCTTTAAGTAATAAAGAATATCTAATAAAGGATACTTTCATTTACATCAAAAGAAATGATTCTTTTTATTTAGATGGAAAATTTTCTAACATACTAGAACCAATTTTTAAAAGTATAGGAGTTGATAAGAAAATTCTATATTATGAAAAACTTAAGACTAGGAAATCAGAAATAAAATTTAGAAAGTTTAGAAAATATAAGTACTTTAAAAACATCAGTTTATGCAACAATTGTATTGGAAATATATTTTATATTTACAAAAATATACCAATTTCAATAAACTATTTTATGTTTGAACATAATGGAAAAAAAATATCACTTAGATGTAATTATTTTAAATTGAAAAAAAATAAGAAGTATGAAACTGTTTTAAAGTCTGCATTTAATTGTGTTAGTAAAGGAAATGGATAGAGCAAATGTAATTTTATTTAATTTATAATTATTTAAAATGTATTAA
>CAYVDH010000038.1:0-22885 GCA_964450355.1 uncultured Flavobacteriaceae bacterium | reverse complement strand
AGGATTTTAGAACTCAAATTTAAACCTTTTTTTCTAATGCGTAATCTGGGTTTAAAACACCGCCCAGTAAAGCATATTGGAACACAAAACCACCGCTAGAAAAATTAGATACCACTTGCAGGTATTTTAATATCAGTGCACATGCTTTCGATACCCAGTATTTGCCCCAGTATCTTAAAATTACTTCAAGTTTAGAATACAATAACTTATTAGATTCTGCCGCACGAATCCATAATATAGTAGGCAATGCCTTGGCAAGCAATTTTATGTACGATAGTGTCTATATTTTAAAAGCCAAGCAATTTTACAATCTACATGGCCATAACATAAAATTGAGGTTTAAAAACGGCATAGCCATGCAAATAGGCAAATTATATTACTTTGGCTACATGGACGATAGCGCCATAGTGTATTTAAAAAATGCTAGTTCTACTATCAATGATTATTACAGCTATTCTATTTCATCTGAATCCGAAAAATTTTTATCAAATATTTATTCGGGCATTGGCAAATTAGAAGATGCTTTGGCTTATGGCAATTCTGCTCTTAATAAAAAAACTTTATTAAAAGATGGCAGACAACAATTTGCAGTATTGCACGAAATTTACAATATCTATATGATGATGGGCGATGAAACTAGCGCTAAATCAACTTTAGAAAAATCAAGAAAAATAGCTTACGCTATCAATGATACCCAAAAAATATTTTTAAACCACAGAGATTATTTGCATTATTATTCGGTAACTGGCAATAACCCACAAACCGGTAAAAACCTGCCATTAATTGCACAATTTGATGCCATTTATAAACTTTATACTGCTTGGAAACCTAAAGATTTATTTACACAATTTGAAATTAATATTTTTCAGGTAGATAAATATTTGCAAGAAAACAATTTCGTATTGGCTAAGCAATACATAGACACCTGCCACAATATAATGGGGCGCATGAAAAAGAAACAAAAATCGGTAATTGAAGATTATATTTTTTATAGCACTTGGGTAGAAATGAAATCGAATCCGCAAATGTCTATTAATCAAGATTGCATCAATGCCATTGATAGACTGAAACAAGATAAACAATATTATGCTGCCAAAGAGTTTTATGAAATGTTTTACCATAATGCATTAAATAAAGGTGAAATAAAAATGGCTTTAGATTATAAACTCAATGCAGTAGCCATGAACGATAGTTTAACCAATTTACAACTTCAAAAAGCAGTAAAAGAATGGGAGAAAAAATATGAAACTAAGAAAAAAGACAATGAAATATTGAATCAAAATCAAAAAATAAAAAATAAAAACAACAATCTTTTTTTAATGGCAATTGGTCTTTGTTTGCTATTTGCATTGTTTATTTTATTTGTATTATTTCAAAAAAATAAAACCATTAGAGAAAAGCGAAAAACAGAAAAAATATTTACCAAACAATTACTAGAAAATACAGAAATGGAACGCAAAAGAATAGCCAACGATTTGCACGATGGCGTAGGACATGAATTGTTGAATTTAAAAAAATCTGTTGATAAATCGGAAGCTAAAATTGATGAAATACTAAGTGAGATTAGGCAAATTAGCAGAAACCTTCACCCTGTAATGTTCGAACAAATAGGCTTAAAATTAAGTGTAGAACAATTGATTTCCACATTTCAAGAAAAAGAACAACTATTTGTCAATTCAACAATTAGCTACAACAAGGGATTAAACACCAATGACGAATTGCAAGTGTACCGTATTATTCAAGAAGCATTGAGCAACATTAAAAAATATGCCCAAGCGCATGCTGCCAATATTACGATAACTGAAACAGAGCAGTATTTTGAATTATTGATAGAGGATAACGGCAAAGGATTTGATGTCCAAAAAACCTTGCAATCTGGCAGTGCCTTTGGCTTATTTAGTATCATACAACGCACTAATTCTATGGGAGGTAATGCCGAAATAACATCAGAAAATAATGGAACAAAAATTTCAATCAAAATACCTTTACTAAATGACTAGAATCATTATTGCAGACGACCACCCAATTACCAGTATTGGTACTGAATCTTTTTTAAAAACGATGGGATATACTATAATTGGCTCCTATTCTAATGGTGTAAGTTGCTTGAACGGTATATTATCGCATGAACCACAAATAGCCATTGTAGATGTGAATATGCCCAACATGACTGGATTGGAAATTTTAGAAAAACTTAAATTAAACAAATGTAAAACCAAAGTTATACTATTGACAATGCATAAGGAGATGTCTGTATTTTTAAAAGCAAAAGAATTGGGATGTATGGGCTATTTAATTAAAGATTATGCGCATTTGGAAATGGATATCTGTATCAAATCTGTGTTAAATAACAAAGAGTTTATTAGCAATTATATTGATCAATTAGAAATAGATAAACAAAAGAATGATACTAATGATAGTGTATTAACACTCACCTTTGCAGAAAAAAAAGTATTAGAATTAGTTGCCCAACAAAAAAGCAATAAAGAAGTAGCTTCATTGCTATATATCACTGAAAAAACTGTAGAAGCCCACAAAAGAAACATATCGGAAAAACTACAGTTACCTAAAGAAAAAAATGCCTTACTATTATGGGCAATTAAAAATTTATAATTAACTTTCACATCATTAGTGTAAAAATCTCTTTTAAATTTAGTTTTATTTGAAACAATTTGACTGAACTTTTTTCGTTTAAATAAAAATAGGATGACAAAATTAATTAAGATAGATAATCCGTGTTCTGAAAATTGGGATAAAATGAAAATAGGAATCAATTCTCGTTTTTGTCAACATTGTGACAAACATGTCGTTGATTTTACCAATAAAAATAGGATTGAAATATTGGAATACTTAATTAATCATAGAAGTGAATCTATATGTGGTAGAATTAAACAATCCCAATTGGATTTTGTTCATCACAATTGGTGTGATACAGTTAAAGCTTTTTCTAAACAGACAAAAAACTCAAATTTACCTTTTTTTCTATTAACAGTGGGTAGTTTAATGCTAGCTTCCTGTCATCAAAAAAACAGCAATATCAGCACATTAAAAACTAGCATAGATACTTCAATACTTCAAAATGACAAATTTGATGTTAAAGATGTAGAAAAAGACACCATTAAACCTACTAAAAATAAACTTGATAAGCACTCAAACTTTGAGAAAAGTGTAACAATGGGTTTAATTTTACTGGATGATACTACTATAAATGAACCTGAATTATACCCTGAGTTTATTGGGGGAATTGATAGTCTTTACAATTTTATTGACCGTCATTTAACGTATCCTGAATACGAAAAAGAAAACAAGATTCAAGGCGAGGTTGTAGTTGTATTTATTATTGACGAAAATGGTAAAATCAAAGAACCAAAAATTCTAAAAACTGTAGAAAATTCTAAAAATTTTGATGCTGAAGTATTAAGAGTTATTCAATTAATGCCCAACTGGATACCAGGAAAAAGAGGAGGTAGGAATGCAAAAATCACAGTATCAATACCCATCCATTTTGAGTTGAATTAATTAGTGAATTTGTTACATTATTTAGTAATCTATTTTTTTCTTTGAATTAATTAAGTTGATGGAGATACCAAAGCCAATGTTTATTATTGGCAACACACCTGCACTACCAAAGGTAGCTCCTAAATCCATGTTCAGATTCATGCTTACACCTTTCCAAGGCCTTCTTACTGCATTCATTGAACCCATAGCACCAAATTGAATTGCATTTTCGTTGCTTGTTTTAAAATACTGAACAGCACCCAATCCTTTCACACTGAACCATCCATTTTTATTGCTAGGATAAGTTTCGTTGTTATAATCAAGATAATTTCTTGAAAAGTATTGAAAATCCACTCCACCTTTTAATTCTATAAATGGAAAAGCTGTACTGTTTTTTTCAAAATTAATGTAGGCAAATTTTAAGTCACCAGTAGGCCCAAAAACTTTTCTTATGTCAGCATTCTTACGATAATATTCAGTGTATCTTTTACCTCCACTTTCAGTTTCTGATACTATGAATTTTGTAGATTTTGATACAAATCTATCTTTTAAATGAAGAGTTGTACCAATAGACAAACCTGTAAGTGTACCTGATAATGAACTGAACCTAAAATCCATTTTTTCTTTATACCAATATTGGGCATCCAAATTTAATTGAACTAAAAAATCACCATCTACAGGACTTATACCAATTACCATGTTGGGTCTTATATGCAATAATCTGCATGAATTGGTTTGATTGACTACTTTTTGCTCACTTTGAGCTTGAATGAGCTTAACATTAAAGAATACAAATAACAAATTAAAATATATGATTTTTTTCATGATACAAAACTGTTTTTAAATATCCCTATAATCAATGGTCGATTATGACCATTTTTTAAAAATTATTTCATAAAGCAACCTTATTTATAAAATCAATTGATACATTTGAAGCATGAAAATACGGGTGGCTTTAGTAGATGATAAGGCTATTAATAGAAATAGCATTCGGTCCATTATAAAACACAGCGATGATATAGAAGTTGTAATGGAATGTGTCAACGGTATTGAGTTTTTAGAACAATTAAAACAAAAGGGAGAGGAAATAGATGTAGTGCTAATGGATTTAGAGATGCCTGAGTTGGATGGAATTGAAACAATTTTTAGAGCTAAAACATCCATGCCTCACATTAAATTCATTGTGTTAACAGTATTTGAAGATAGTAATAAAATATTTGATGCAATTAAAGCAGGGGCACATGGGTATTTATTAAAAGAAGATGGCAGCATGAATTTAATTGATTCCATAAAATCTGTATTTGATCATGGTGCTGTACCTATGAGTCCAATAGTGGCTAGAAAAGTGCTAAATTACATGAAAAGTGATTCCATAAAAGTTGAAAATAATATTGAGTTAGAAAGTCCTTTATCTACCAGAGAAATGGAAGTGTTAAAGTTATTGATTAGTGGTAAAAATTATAAAAAAATTGGTGAATTGCTTTTTATATCTCCTTTCACAGTGAGAAGGCATGTGAATAATATCTATGAAAAATTACATGTTAAAACTCGATCAGAAGTCATTAATATAGTCAATAAACACAAATGGTTATGAGGCAAATTGTTGGAATAATTGTTTTGATATTTTGCATCATGTCTTGTCATCAAGATAAAACATCACGATCAAAATCAAAATTCATTGAATATAGGAAAATTGAATCGTTACTTGTCAACGAATACAATATTACTAAGGCAAAAAAATTATGGTTATCATTAGATTCAATGATTGATAAAAATCAATATGATTCTATTTATTGGATGCATCAAGAAACAAGAATTTACATTTTAATGTTTGAAAATTATTTGGATTCAGCTGCAATACTATTGCAAAATACTTACCCTAAAATTGATAGCATTAAATACAAAGAACTATACATGAGTTATAGAAATAAAGAAACGATGTGTGAATTAGGAATTGGTCATTACAGCCAAAGTGTTAAACATTCGTTTGAGATATTGCCTTATTTCGAAGCAAAAGAAGAAAGGGTTGCTCGAGGACTAAAAGCTAACTTAGGATGGGCTTTCACTAATTTATTAAATTGGGAAAAAGCAAAACATTACACAAAAGAGGCTATTAATTCGGCAATTAAGGACAGTGTAATGAGTTTGTTACCAGATTACTATCAAAGGTTGGCAAATGTGTTTGCAAGCCAAATTCAATATGATAGTTTAAACAAAAAGGATTTATTTGACTCTGCATTCCATTATTATAATAAAGGAAAATCGTATTTAGACACCTCATTATACAATTGGGACTTGTTTAATTTACACCATAATATTTCAACATTATACGGTTTGATGGGTATGCATAATGAAGCAATTATTGAGAACTTTAAGGCAATTAAAATAAATAATTCCATCCAAGATTTTATAGGTTTAGCTAATTGTTATTTGAATATTGGAAGTTCGTATATAGGATTAAAACAATATAAAAAAGCTATTGAGGTCTTAGAAAAAACATTGGAATTAAACAAAAAACATGGAAATGTAAGTTTAAATTCTAGCGTTTATAAAAATCTTGCTGTGTCGTATAAGGCACTAAATAAAGATAAGGAAGCTGCAGAATATTACGAACAATATGTCAATGAATATTTTAATGAAATAGAAAGCAATAACCTTAAAAATTTGAAAATAGAATCGCAGAAATACGAAACTAGTAAGGCAGAAATAGAAAAACAACTGATTAAAAATAGGGAGTTAAAATCAAAAAGTGATTTTCAAAAATTACTCTTATTTTCAATTGTTATCCTATTTTTGATTATACTTATTTTCTTTATTTGGTATAATAAAATGCAATTAAAAAAGAAGATTTCAAACATTCAACATCAACATGAAAAGGAGCTAATACAAAAGCAAACAGAACAAAATGAAAGAATGAGAATTAGCAGAAATTTACATGATAATTTAGGAGCTTATGCTTCAAGCATTTTAAATAAAATCAATGTTATTGAAAATGATATAAACTCAAAATTACCACATGAAGAACTAAGTGACTTAAAAATTAGTGCGAATCAAATATTAAGTAATTTGAAAAACATAGTGATAGAATTGAACCAAAAACCATTGCCATTTATTGAATTTATGGATCAAATAAAAACTGAATTACTAAGATTAATGAAATCATATCCTGATATAGAATTTAATATCAATGAACAATTAGAATACAATTCTTTAATCAGTCCAGATAATCAATTGCATTTAAAATCAATCATATTTGAAATCATTAATAATGCCTTAAAACACAGCCAAGCCAAAGAAATTAATTTAGATATATCTGAGCTACCAGAAAACATAGAAATTAAAGTTTTTGACAATGGAATTTACTCAGACAAAATCAATGATTTCAATGGAAATGGAATAAAAAACATTCAAACTAGGTTATCAAATTTAAATGGCAATTTACGTGTTTTTGAAAACGATAAAGGTGGTACATCAATAATGTTAACAATTCCAAAATCAAGTTTATAAAGATTCTTTATTTATAATGGGCATGCCCCTCCTTGGGTCGGGTCGGGCTAATTCGCTATTACTCCTCGGCTTGTCTCGGTTTTGCCGAGAGGTAGCCGCTACTATCCCTCATGCTTGCTTACGCCTGAGTAAAGTGAGTTTGTTAATTGCAAATTTAGGTTGTGTTTAATGGACATTTTTTAGGCTAAAATCTTTTAAAAGCATTATGTATCATAGCTTTGAAGACCGTCAAAGAGAATTGATGAAACATGTGATTTTTTATTAAGCGAATTGCATAGCATTTAATGTAAAATGGTTAAAACCATTACACATTCTAGCATTGTTTATCATAGCCCACGGTTTAAACCGTGGGCTATATAGGGTATAAACATTCGTATTGTATTAAAATTAAAACAATTACTATAAAAACTTATCGCTACTCAGGCGCAAGCGCAGCCCGAGACCGATGGCTGCCCGGCTTAGGGCAGGTGCGCAACGTTAGTGGAGCACGGGAGCGAAGCGGACCCAAAAGGGCGAGGATTAGCTGCCCAAATAATTTTAGCTCATTACAGCTATGGCTTCTAGTATTTTATTCTTGTCTAAATAATGTTTAGAAACCTTTATCAAATTTTCACCTTGGTGTTTTTGTTTTAATTCATTTATCAATTCAATACTTGGCAATTGTTCTACATTTCCCATTTTCCCTAAATCATTGCCTGTGAATTTTGCATTGTTTTTTATGGACTCGGGTAATTGATCCACTCCTACTCCACATGTAGTCAATGGTTTGTTCAGCTCAAACAAAGCATCGCCATGAGCCCTGCAATACCAATTGCCTCCCATGCGAGCTACCAAATCTATTTTGGTTTGATCTATGACTCCATCTGAATTGAGGTATTGCTCATCTATATGTAATTTTAATATTTCGCATACTATCAAGTTTCCTGCTCCACCTTCTTTACCAAGTTCTATGACTTGAGTTACTTTGCACTCCATTTGCACAGGACTTTCCTTTACCCTGGCTGGTTTCACTAATTCAGAATCTATTGGTGTGAATCCTGTTTTAATGAATTCATCTACTCCTTTTTCAAAGGGCGAACTTGCTAAACTCATTTGTTGTACCATGTTGTAAGTAACAATGTTAATGACCACTTCTGGTACTTCTTTCACATTTAAATGCGTGTGTTTAGCTTCACCGGTTCTGCCACTTAATGCAGGTGAAAACACTGCTATGGGTGGATTAGCACTGAATACATTAAAAAAACTAAATGGGGCTAAATTTCTCACTCCATTAGAATCTACTGTGCTGGCAAAACAGATAGGACGTGGACCTATACTGCCCAATAAATATTGATGCAATTTATTTACTGCGATGTCTTTAGGTGAAATAGAAATCATGTTACAAAATTAATGATTTCATTTAGCAAAAAGGAATAAAATATATTGATATGTTCATTCATGGTTTACAATTGAATAATAATTGTACTTTTGTTCTCTGATTCTTCATGTTAAAATTTTTAATCAATCAAGTAAAAATTTATTTCCTTTTGTATTTGGCTATGCTTGTAGCCAGGTTGTTTTTCATGTTGTACAATCATCAATTGTTTTCAGATTTTTTTTCTGATTTTATTCAATGCTCATACTACGGTTTTAGATTAGACATGTCTTCCATTGCTTATCTTTTCTATCCTATTTTATTATTTCAATTGATTCAATTTAAATTCAAAATAAATGCTATTTGGATCCGAATTTTTGTAGGTATTCTTTTGTTCATTTTGTTTTTACCATACCTCATCGATTCCGAACTGTTTTCTAAATGGGGAAATAAAATCAATAGCCAAGTTTTTGTTTACATAAATCATCCCAAGGAAATGGCTTTATCAGCTGGTGCTACACCTTGGTTAAAATTATTAGGACTTAGTGCGGGGTTTATTGTTGTGCTATTTTTTATTGGAAAATTTATGAACCAAATTTGGACTAAAAAACTGACTTATGAAAAAAGACATTTATGGTTGTTGATACTTTTATTGGCTTTGAATTTTATACCTTTGAGGGGGAGTTTTGGTGTTGCAGCCATCAATCAAAGTTCAGCTTATTTCAGCAATAAAAACCAAAACAATGCCGCTGCTGTCAACAGTTTTTGGAATGCCTTTTATTATTTAGCTCAAGGTTCAGATAATTTTTATAACAAGCAATATCAACCTTTCAATGATTCTGATAAAAATCAGTATTTAGCAGAGCAAATTAATCAATCCAATGATTCTTTGCAATTATTCAAAACTACTAAACCCAATGTCATCATTGTGATGTTGGAGAGTTTTACTTCATATGCCAGTAAGTATTTTGGTGGTGTAAATAATTGCACACCACACTTAGATAAAATTGCTCAAGAATCTTTTTGTTTCACAAATTGTATTGCCTCTGGTGATAGAACAGAAAAGGGACTAGTATCAGTATTGAGTGGATATCCTGCCCAACCCCTAACATCCATCATTGTGTTTCCAGATAAAGTCCGAACACTACCCTGCATAAGCAAAGATTTAAAAAAAGCTGGTTATTATTCTGTTTTCAATTATGCAAGTGATGCTGAATTTGCTTCCATGAAATCGTATTTGGTAATGAATGAATTTGATGAAATTAAAGACAAAAAATCTTATTCTTTTGCTGAATTAAACAGTAAATGGGGTGCACACGATGAAGTATTGTATAATAAATCAATTGCAAACATGTCTGAACTAAAACAACCATTTCTAAATGTCATCATGACCTTAAGCAGCCATGAACCTTTTGATGTTCCTTATCAATCAAAAACACTAGTAAAAGATGAATGGTATTTATTTAAAAACTCCATTGAATATGCCGACTATTGTTTGAATAAATTCATCAATGATTGCAAAAAACAAAAATGGTATGACAACACCATCATTGTTCTAGTTGCAGACCATGGACATGATATAGGAATAAAAAACACTCACTTTTTTGGATTGGATAAATTTAAAATCCCATTGGTAATTACAGGCGGAGCTCTTAACCCTGAATTGAAAGGTAAACAGCATAAAAAAGTAGTTTCTCAAACCATTATCCCTAAATTGGTATTGAGTTCAATGAAATTAGACACGAAAGAATATTATTGGCAAAACAACACTAACATTAAAAATCATCAAGTACATTATTTCTTTAACAATGGATTTGGTAGTGTAAGCGATTCTGCTGAATTGATATTTGATAATGTATCTGGCAAATGTTATCATTACACTGGCAAACCAAAGGACAGTTTGAATAGGATAAAAAAAGCCATTGCATTTCAACAATATTTAACCGAAGATTACAACAAAAGATAAAAAATTGTATTTTTGAATAAATGAATTGGCAGGACTTACCGCAAAAAAAATGGTTTTCATGGATATTAATTGTTTTATTGCTGGTAGTGAATGTAATTTCGTACAATATGGCAAGTGAATACTTTGATGCTTTGTCACCAAGTTCCTTAGAAGAAGTAAAGCAAGGCAACGATTATTTAGGTACTGGCAACAAAGTAGTGGACTGGGCCAAAGACATTTTGCGTTTTTTTAAAAATCCATAGTTTTGATTAATAAATTTTTTACAGAACTGTTTTCAATTTTCAACCGATATAAGATTTATCACATTTTATTTTGGATTGTTTACATTGGATTTTGGTCCTTTTTACTTCGCTCAGGCATCTCTTGGAAACGAGATTATTTAAATGCAACCATTATCCTGTTTTTTCATATTCTAGTATCGTACTTTAATAATTATTTTTTGATAGAATGGTTTTTGTTCAAACGTAAATACTTATCATATTTCACCACTTTATTTTTATCTGTTTTGCTGGTGTGTTTTCCTTTGTCTGTGGCTACTTACCGTTATATTCCTTTGTCGGAAGAAAGTATCAAAAGTATATGGACTTTGAGTTTTTTTGTTACTAATTTTCTGTATATTTTTTTTACTGTACTATTTACCGCCTCCATCAAAATATTTAGATTTTGGTATTTGAGAGAACAACAAAACAAAGCGTTAGAAAAGTTGAATATAGAAAATGAATTGCAATTGTTAAAGTCTCAAATCAATCCTCACTTTTTATTCAATAACTTAAACAACCTGTATGCGCTTACTTTAAAAAACAGTGAGCTAGCCCCTGAAGCTGTTCTTAAATTATCAAATATTCTAAGGTTTGGGTTGTACGAGTCACAAAAAAACAAAGTGGCATTGGATGACGACATACAATTTATAAAGGATTATATTGAATTAGAAAAATTGAGATTAGGGGAAAGAACAGACATCAATTTCCATGTTCATGGTAATACTTTTGGCAAAACTATAGAGCCCTTTTTATTTATCAATTTTGTTGAAAATGCATTTAAACATGGAGCAAATCCTACACTGGGAAAATCATTTATCACCATCGTGTATAATATTGACGATGTAAAACACACCATTGAATTCAGTATAGCCAACAATAAACCAAATTCATTAAACAACCTTGAAAAAAACAAAATTGGTGGAATTGGTCTGAAAAATGTGAAGACACGTCTGAATATTTTGTATCATAATAAACATCAGATTAGAATTGAAGACGAAAAGGAAATTTTTAAAGTACAATTAACATTACAAATTCTATGAACAAAGTAATAAAATGCATGGCTATAGACGATGAACCACTAGCCCTTGAAATCATTGAAGCACACGTCAATAAATGCGAAAATCTAAAATTAATTGCAAAATGCAACAATGCGATTGAAGCAGCTGAAGCCATAAAAAAAGAAAAACCAGATTTGATTTTTTGTGACATTCACATGCCTGAAATTAGTGGGATAGATTTCATGAAAAGTGTTCAAAATTCAGGTATTTTATTTGTGTTTACTACCGCTTATGCTGAATATGCTGTAGATGCTTTTACATTGGATGCCCTTGATTATTTACTAAAACCAATATCGCTTGATCGTTTTAAACGCTCAATTGAACGCGCTACAGAATATTTTACATTCAAAAACAGCAGTGATCAACCACAAGCTGAAATGGCAAATGGCCATATGTTTGTAAAAGCAGATTCGAAAATGATTAAAATCAATTACGAAGACATTTGGTATGTGGAGGCTTTCGCTGATTATGTAAAAATATACACTGCCGAAGACAAAAGAATAGTGACCCTACAAACCATGAAAAACATGGAACAAAGTTTACCTAACGATTTGTTTGCCCGTGTTCACCGCAGTTACATTGTAGCCATGAACAAAGTAAAATCCATTGGCGCTCACGAGCTTCAAATAGGAAATAAAAACATCCCTTTAGGCAAAAATTACAAAGAACAATTTTCGCAAAAGATGAACATTAAATAATGTAATTATCTTTTAAATATTCAATTTTAAATCTTTCAAATCAACTTCAGGAGCTAAGCACATCTTCCCTTTACATACATAATACATTTCCATTTCATTGTATTTGCCTTTGAAAAGTGGTATTTCTGTGTCTGTAGAACTTAAACCCAGTAATACATTTTCTTTTTTGATGGATGTAAATTTTACTTTATCTATACTTGCATTACTTCCTACAATTGTTTGTACCCCATTGTTCAAGTGTAAATACAAAGTGGCCCAATGACTATAAAATGATGGATTTTCAACGAGCTGTTTGTGAATCTTTTTGATGGAATTATTTGCCATTTTTTCCCATTCATCATTTAAAAAATAATGTGACAAAAACAACAAATTAGTGAACATCACACTGTTTGAACTGTTAATGACATCATCTATTGTTTCGTATTTATCTGAGATTAATTTTTCGGAGTATTTTGAACTAAATTGAAATAATTCCATCTCCGTATTCCAAAAGTTTTCGATGACAATGTTTGTCAAATTATTGGCTTTAACTAAATAATGTTCATTTAATGTAGTTTGATATAAATTAATCAGAGCTTGTACATACAAGGAATAATCTTCTAAATAGGCATCAACATGAACTTTCTGATCATGATGTATTCTTTTCCATTTGTTATTTATACAAAAATGAGTTTGAATGTCTTGTTCAAGTTCTATGGCCTTAAACTTGTAATTTTCTTCATTTAAATACAATGCAGTTTGACTATAAGCATTTAACATCAACGCATTCCACGAGAGTATAGATTTGGTATCCTTATTTGGTTTTATCTTTGATTTTCTATGTTTTGCTAGTTCATTAAAACATCTTTCTAAATTCACTTCTTCTTCATGTTCGTTGTATATCCAATGATCATCTTTATCTAATCGTTGTAAAATAATGGATTCATTTTCCCAGTTACCATGTTCTGAAATATCCACATTTTGTATAAAAAAATCAAAGTCTTTTCCAAGTTGTTGTTTAATTTCATTGAAGTTGAAAACATAATATTTCCCCTCTTCGCCTTCACTATCTGCATCAAGTGCCGAATAAAATATTCCATTATTTCCTTTCAATTCATTTTCACAAAAAGAAATGGTTTTATTTAGTACTTTTTTATATTGGTAACTGTTTGTTAATGAATAAGCAAATGCGTACAAGGAAATGAGCTGTGCGTTGTCGTACAACATTTTTTCGAAATGAGGAACTAGCCAATAGGGATCTGTAGAATACCTTGAAAAACCACCGTCTATCAAATCATAAATTCCACCTTTTATCATGGCATTTAATTGGATTACAGCAGTATTTTTTGCCAATTCATGATTGATTAATTGATATAATGAGAGAAAAAAAATCAAATTATTTGGCATTGGAAATTTAATTTGTCTTTTTAATCCTCCATGTATCGCATCATGTTGATTTAAGGCTTTTTCTATGATTGAATTTAAACTAATTTCTATTACTTCCTTTTCATGATGAAAGTGATGGTTATAATCAACGATGGATTTATTTATTTTAGTGGCGTATTCTTTTGCTAATTCTTTGTTATTCTTCCATAATTCTACATGGTATAACAGCAATTTAATCCAATCTTGTTTATTTAAATAAGTAACAACATACAACGGTGATTGATCGGGCAAACATATTGCATTAAGTGGCCAACCTCCTTGATTTGTCATTAAATTGATTGCATCCATGTATATTTGATCAACATGAGGCAATTCTTCTCTATCCACTTTGATGTTAATAAAATACGAATTCATGATTTCAGCTACTTCATTGTCTTCAAAACACTCATGAGCCATGACATGACACCAATGACAAGCACTGTAACCTATGCTTACTATTAATAATTTACCTGTTTTTTGGGCTTCTAAAAGTATTTCCTTATTCCATTCTTTCCAATCTACAGGATTGTAAGCATGTTGTTTGAGGTACGGACTACTGGAGTGAATTAAATCGTTGTGTATGTATGATGCATTTTCCAAAAATGAATTGTAATTTTGTTTACTTAATTATGCAAAAGTATTTATTAATATTTGTTTTTCTTGTTAGAATAGATACTATTTGGTGTCAAAATGAAGCAGATTCAGGTGATAGAAAAGAAATTGAAGAATTAAAATCTTTGGAATGGGTGGTAGATTCTTCATTTAAAGCCATAAAAACTACAAATTTTGGTGCATTAAAAACATTTTATCCATCTTTTGCTACTTACAAAAAATTCATAGATACATCTTTGGCTGGCGAACAGTCTGATTTTACGAAGTATGGTTCTTATAATACCATTTGGAACAAACACAGAATAAAACATTATAAATTAATGAAAAAAATGAAAAAATTAGGGGTTAAAATGCCTATGACTTCTCTTGATTCATTTTATTTAGAAAAAGGAAAAAGTGAAGGTGTCGAATTTGCTTATATTTATTGGATATTTAACTACAACAAGAAAAAACAACACATCATATCGGCAGTATCACTGAAAATTAATGAACATTGGTATATATTAGATGAACTTAAATACAATGGTGTATTTATTGATCCAAAAAAACAGAAAAGGGTGAAAAAACCAGTAAAAAAATAAACTTATTTGTTGGCTTTAAGTAAATTATAAATGCTGTCATTCCATTGCATTTGTTTAATTGTATCAAGGGAATGCTTTGTTTGTAAGTCATACATTTTTTGAATTTTACTAAGATTTAATATTTCTTGAGTAAATAAAGTTTTAATCTTGTTCTTTTTAGTCTCTGAACTTATATTTTCTCTTAAAATTAAAATGTATTTTCTTTTAAATTGTCTATGACAATGTTCTGCTATATCAAAATGCAACTTTTCATGCTTAAGCAAATAGTCATTTTTGGGTTGTTTAATCCATGATTTATATGGGTCTTGGTATGCATAAGATGTCATTTTTATACTATCTCCAATTTCCATTGAATATTTAAACCCTACATTGCAATTGGCTTGAAATGTGGATTTTGTATCTGGTTTTGCCTTAAAAAATTGATGATTTAACTTTAAATTTATTGACCACAAATTGATTTTTTTATTGGTATTAGCTACAAAAATATAGAGCAATAAAAGGCTTAAGAAAAATGTTTTCAAAGAATAGTGTTTAGTTTTAGACAAAAATAAAATTAATTTTAATCAAAATCAATACCTTTGCACCCTCAAATTTAAAAACATGGATCGTAATTCAATCATTGGACTTGTATTGGTTTTTTTAATCTTAATTGGTTACATGGTCATCAGTCAGCCAAGTGAAGCAGAACTTGCACTTCAGAAACGCTACAATGATTCTATCGCTTTAGTTAATAAAGCCAATGAGTTAAAAAACAAAGAAAATCCTGCAAAAAAAGACAGCATTGTAGTCGCTAAAACCATTGATACAGCTAAGTTAAAATCTTCATTTGGCGGTTTTGCTGACCAATCGTTTGGTGAAAATAAAATCATCACTCTTGAAAACAAAGAAGTTAAAATAGACATTTCCAGTAAAGGTGCAATGGTATCTGGTGTTCAATTAAAAAACCACAAAAGAGCAGATAGCTCAGCCTTGATATTGTTTAATCAAGCTAAAGATCAATTGTCATTTACCTACAATGGCAATGTGATTTTTACTGGTGATTTTTATTGGCAAATAATTGAAAATACTAACAATAAAGCAAAATTAAGACTATATAATTCTAGTTCACAATACATTGAATTTGAATACAATCTACCAGCTGATGGTTATAATTTAGACAAAAAAATAAACTTAGTTGGACTAAATTCTATTATTCAACCTAAGTCTGGCATTGCTTTGAATTGGGAAATAGAAGTTCCAAAACAAGAGTATGAAATTGAAAAAGAACAATCTTTAACTACAGTATATTTTAAACAAAAAGAAGAAAATACTGATTACATAAATGAAACTAAATACGAAGAAGTAAAACCCGAAAATCCATTAGAATGGGTCAGTTTTAAACAACAATTTTTTAATTCATCGCTTCATATCAATGAACCATTTTTAAAAGAAAGCAGTTTAAGAACAAAAACAGCTAACGACAAAAACAATGTAAAAAATTTATCAGCAAATTTGGTTTTAAATTATCAGAATGAAGCGTCAAAATCTTTTGATTTAACCTATTACTTTGGACCAAATCATTATAAAATATTAAAATCTCAAAAAATTAAAGGTTTAGATAAAATCATACCTTTAGGTTGGGGAATTTTTGGATGGATAAACCGTTTTATGATCATTCCAATTTTTACTTTTTTAAGTGGATTCATGAGCAATTATGGCATTATTATTTTATTGCTCACGTTGATCATCAAAACGATTCTTTTGCCATTGGTTTATAAATCATATAAATCCACTGCTAAAATGCGCTTATTAAAGCCAGAATTAGATGAAATTAAAGAAAAACACAAAGACAACATGCAGGCATCTCAAATGGAAAATTTGGCTTTATACAAAAAGGCTGGTGTTAATCCATTTGGTGGATGTTTGCCAATGTTATTGCAAATGCCAATATTAGTGGCTGTTTTCCAATTTGTACCTTCAGCATTTGAATTCAGACAACAAAGTTTCTTATGGGCAACTGATTTGTCACATTTTGATAGCATTCTTAATTTTGGAAAATACCCAATTATAGACACCATTTATGGTAGCCATATCAGTTTGTTTACCTTATTAATGACCATTTCAACACTGATTTATACCCGATTAAACAACCAGATAACTGGAGGTATGAACGAACAAATGAAATGGATAAGTTATTTGATGCCTATCATGTTTTTAGGTTTCTTCAATAAATACCCTGCTGCATTGAGTTATTATTATTTTTTAAGTAACTGTGTAACATTTACTCAACAATGGGCCATCAAATTTTTTGTTGATGAGAATAAGTTAAGAGCTCAAATCAATGAATCTAAAAACAAAACTGGAGACGAGAAAAAATCTGCCTTTCAAAAGAAAATGGAAGAAATGGCTAAATCAAGAGGTTTAAATATAAACCCTCCAAATAAAAAATAGGTTTTGCAACTGTTTTTCAGTCAAGATATTGACAACAATTGCATTCAATTGCTCAATGACGAAGCAAGGCATTGTTTTGTACTAAGAAAAAAAGTTGGTGATAATTTAAATATAATAAATGGTGACGGTGCAATATATACTGCATGTATAACTCATATTTTAAAGGACAAAGTAATCGCTGAAATCATAAAGAAAGAAATTAAAAGTGATTTAAGACTTTATTATTTTCATTTGGCTATATCGCCTACTAAACAATCGGATAGAATAGAGTGGATGTTAGAAAAATGCATTGAAATGGGAATTGATGAAATAAGCTTTATTGAAACTCAACATTCCGAAAAAGCAAAAGTTAATAGTGAAAGACTTAAAAAAATAAGTATCAGTGCTATCAAACAAAGCCATCATTTTAAACTGCCTATAATTAATGACATCGTTAAATTCAATGATTTTATAAGTTGTAAGAGAGAAGGGACCAAAGCCATAGCTCATTGTCATGATACAGACAAGTTGAAAGTTTCAGATTTGAAAGCTAAAGGGAACAATGTTTATACAATACTCATAGGTCCTGAAGGAGATTTTAGTGATTCGGAAATTAAATTTGCTCAGAATAATCATTTTATAACTTTAGATTTAGGCAACAGTCGATTGAGAACTGAAACTGCAGGATTATATGTTTGTGCAGCTTTAAAAGCATTACTCGAAAATCAATAAATTTCCCAAAGTTTAGATTTATTTCTATTTTAAAATGTGTCTTTAAACCCTGATTATTCTATAAATTCATTACGAAGTTGATTGCTAATAAAGATTATAATACATTCTAAGTCTTATTTTTTAAAATAAAAAAAGCCCCGAATCAATTCGGGGCTTTTCTATATAGGGTTTAATTATATCTTATTTGCTAACAGTAACCATTTTAGTTACTACTTGGTTGTTTACAGATACTTTAACTGTATATACACCAGAAGCTGAATCTGATAAATCAATTACAGCAGAGTTAGAATCAACAACTACAGTTTTAACTAATACACCAATTGCATTGTAAACATTTACAGTCAATGGTGAATTTGTATTAGAAGCTACACTTACGTTGAATACTCCAGCATTTGGATTAGGATACAACATTAAAGCGTTATTTAAAGCCTCAGCACTGTTGATGTCTGTAGCTAAAGTTAAACATTTAGTTTGAGAACACTCACAACCAGAAGAGTTTCTAGCTATCATAGTAACGCAGTATTTACCTTGACCATTGTATGAATAAGTAGTACCAGCAGCAGTTGAAGATTTAGAATTACCATCACCAGTTAACCAAGTAAAGTCAATACCAGTAGTAGTTCCTTGAGGAGTGAAAGTATAACCTGTTTTAGATACATTAAAGTCTCTAGCAATATCAAAGTTACAAGAAGTAGGAAGTGGGTTGATTGTTACTGTTCTTACAGCAGAATCTTTACATCCACCAGCAATAGAAGCTACCAATTTAACATTGAAAGTTTGAGTTCCTACACCAGTAGTATATGTATGTCTTGGTTGAGCAATGTTAGAAGAGTTGTTGTCACCAAATGACCAGTTGTAGCTGATATCACCTTGAGGGAAAGTAGTTAAGTTAGTGAACTGTACATCAGAACCTGCGCATTGGTCAGGTACATTGAACGCCACAGTTGGTTGAACTCCAACGTTTAATTCTTTAGTTACATTATCAGTACATCCGTTATTTAACAACGTAGTTAATTTTACTAATTTTGGTCCTATTGAAGTCCAAGATTTAGTTGGGTTAGCTACAGTAGTGCTTGTATTATCGCCAAAATCCCAAGTGTAAGATGTTACTGATGTTCCTGCAGGTATAAATGAAGCATTGTTAAATGGAGTTGCTGTTCTGCTACATGCAAATGGGAAATTGAAATCAGAAACTGAAGATGGTTTTACTACTGTTGGTGTAACCATAGAATCTGTACATCCAAACTCAGAAACAACTTTTAATTTTACATTTTTAGTTCCAGCAGTTACGAAATCATAAGTAGGCTCATCTAAAGTAGCTTTGCTTCCTGCATCATCAAAATCCCAATAGCTACCGAATTGACCTTGAGATATTGTTGAATTATTTTCGAATTCAAATTCTTCGTTTTCGCAATTTCCAGCTGCTTTAGTAAAGTTCGCTACTGGTTTAGCAAATTGGTAAACATTTTTTGTGTAAGAATTTGAACAACCGTTAGCAGTTGCTTTTAATGTAACTGAATATCCACCTGGTTGAGAATACAATTTATTAACGTTTGTAGTAACAGCAGTTGTGTTGTCACCTAATGTCCACTCATAAGACAATGAACCTGAACCGATGATGGTGTTATTGATTAATCTTACAGCAGTTCCTTCACAAGCATTGATATTGATGAATTTAGCTTCTGGAATTTCATTTACATTTACCCAAATTGTTGTATCTGTAACATATCCGTGAGGAACAGTAGTACAAGTTAATTTAATTGGGAAGAATCCATAAGTATTAAATACTACAACTGGGCTAGTAGCATCAGTTGATGATGGTTGAGCATTTGGAATATCCCATTGGCTTAATAAATAACCACTAGATACTTCAGATAAATTCTCAACATATACTTCGTCTTTATCGCAAATTAATGCTGGAACTTTAAATTTCACTCTACCTTGTGGAGCTATTAACACTCTTCTAGTATAAGTAGTATCACAACCAGAAGCTAAATCATTAATTCTGATTCTGATAATCAAAGTAGAATCTTGGAAACTTGCAGGGTTAACTTTAATTTTCATGTTATTTCCACCTGCAGGAGGAGTAGCAGTTACCCAACCACTTGGAACAGGATATCCTTTATCTGTAGTAGCTGTAATTGTGTATGACCAACTTGTTCCAAATTGTGCATTGGTATAACCTACAGTTGATGGTGCAGTTAAATCATAAGCAATTTGTTGATTGTATGTAGTTACGTCTGGTTTACCAGTGATATCAAATTTAGCTTTAGGAGCAGATAATGCAACATCTTGAGTTAAAATTCCACCACCTGGTGCTTTTAATACTGTAAATGTTCTTGTGATGGTATCATTACTTGGGTTATCATCAGCGTTTAATACAAATATTTTAACTGTAACAGGTCCAGCTTTGCTGAAGGTATAAGGATTGAAAGCTATGGTGCTGTTAGCTGCAGAAGCTACAGTGCTAGTGATTGTTTTAGAATTTACCAATACGCCATTTACTGTCATACCCATTTGAACATCAAATATGCTGTAAGTATTTAAGTTGGTAATGGTAACATCTGGAGTAAATGTTGTACCAGCACAAACTGTAGATGAAGGACTAAATGTTGTAGAAGTTGATTGAATATCTAAGAATCCTTCTAAAGCTCCTCTGTCATTTTGAGCAGTATTTCTTAATATATAATTAGCATCTCTTACATCCAAAGAATTGAATGGAATGTTATTTTGGTTGATGATGGTATTAGAACGGTAATCGCTTGCACCAGCATTGTTCCACATAGGATCGCCATATTTCTCATTAGTTCCTGCAAATCCCATTGACTGCCAACCTGCAAAATTAGAAGCTGTACCTGATGGGCAATACCATTGTTGAACAGATACATTGTTCAAGAAATAACTGTTTCTATCCCATTTAATGTTAGTTGGTGTTGTATTGTATGTATAAGCTGGATACATATAATATAAGTTTTTGCCTTCTACAATATTACCTTGAACATTTACTTGGCTATGGTAATTCATGTAAATGTACAATCCATAACAGAATTGAGAACCGTAACCAGACAATGAACCATCAATTCTGATAGTATTTTGTCTGATATTAGCTATGTAACTTCCACTGATGTAAGATTGTAAATTTATAGGGTAAGTACTGTAATAACCCCAGTTGTCAGCATATAAATTGTCTGTAAAATTTAAATTATAAGTATAATAATCGTAAGTACCATAATAGTATCCAGAAGTTGCTCTGTTTCTTAATACTTTGTTTCTTTGAATATTTATATTACCCCAACAAAATTGATAAATACCAATGTTATAACTTGAAATTGATTGCATGTATGAATTACACACATTGTCTCTGATGATATTATCATTGATACTCAAAAAACTTGTAGTACTGTTATATACGTTTTCATAAGCAATAGCCCAAAAATAGTTGCCTACATTGGCATTATTTTCAATGGTATTTCCACTAATAGATGTTGGCATGTTGCTTGAATTTTGTTGTTGGTAATTTCTAATTCCCCAGAATTGTGAACCACCATTGTAATTTTTAATGGTGTTGTTATTGATGTTACAACCCAAAGTTTGATAGGTGTAAATACCATATTGTACACCTGAACTACTAGGAATGTCGTTATCATCAAACATATTGCCATTGAAATCCATGTAATAACAATAGTAGTTATATGATGAATACATAGAACTTGTACTTCTCAATTTACTTATTGAGTTGTTACTAATAGATGCTCTTCTAGTTGTAAAATTAGTTCCATAAACATAATAATTGTAAAAAGCATATACAGTAGATGGAGCACTTGATGTAGTGGCTCCTACAAATGGTAAATCATGAATATTATTTGATTCTGTTTTAGTAGATCTATTAGAAGAATATGAATAGAATTGATAAATACCTAATAATGTTGAACTGCTATTGTAAGAAGTAGCATTTGCTCTTGAAATGTCATTACCAGTATATTCGTTACCATTAGTATAATATGAGTAAATTCCCATATAATAAAAATTTTGAATGGTATTTTTGTTAAAGGTATTGTTTTGCGCTGTGTTTGAATAAGAAGAGTTACTTCCAGTTACTACGATACCATAAGATGGACCAGGGCTGTTTGAATTGGTAGTTCTCATCATGTTGTTGCTAATGGTGTTGTTTATACCATTGTTAGTTGAAGTAGTAGATGTCAATGAAGTTCCACTGCTTGCAAACGAAATGTAAGCACCACCTGCTGTAGTACCAGTAGTTAAGTTAGAAAGCTCAATTGTACAAGCATCTACTTTGTTGTTGTCAGAAGCATTGGTGAAACGAAAACCTTGTACGTATTGGCTGCTTGAAGTGTTTCTAACTACCAATCTGTTAAAGGAAATGAAATCTGCACCATTCATTAAAATCACCGCATCAGCAACTGCAGCTTCTACAAAATAACCACCACCATTGATTGTGATTGTGTTTGTAGCAGAAGCACCAGTAACTTGTGTGAAATTAATTTGTGCTCCTTCTGTTTTGTTTGAGAGCACATTCACCGTTAACGCACTGGTTAAGGTGGTAGCATTTAATGCCGTTTTGAAATCAGCCCAAGTGTTGTAGTTGGTACCTGCTGTTGGATTAGCTCCATCAATTGTTACTGTACCACCAGTAATTTGTGCCGAAAGCATGCTTGATACTCCTAAACATACTGCTAAAACTAGCGTATGTAGTAGTTTTTTTGTTTTGTAAATTTTTCTCATATTTTTTTGAATTTTACTTGTTTTTTGTTTATTTAACCCAACAAATATAGAAATCAGTTTCAA
>CAYVDH010000037.1:0-23018 GCA_964450355.1 uncultured Flavobacteriaceae bacterium | reverse complement strand
TTTCAAATTCTGCTGGTATTTGGTACAAATCCCAATTAGGAACTTCTTGTTTTTCTAACATAGCATTCAATACTTCAATTTGAATCTCTGTTAAGGTGCTTAAGTAGTATGTAGTTTCCATTTTATTTGTATTATAAATTTATTGATTTGAAAAGTTTGCAATGGTAATTCCAACGTTAAAATAATGCCCTATCATCCATCTATTGATGCCAGCAGGTACAGTAGGTGGCGAACTGAATTTGCTGTTTATTTTTTGGCTTAAAAATGACTCTTCTATCCACTTTATTTTCATAAAACTAAGCCCACCTCCAACATTAAAACGGATGTGGTTGCCCATTGAAAAATTTAATCCTAACAGGGCATTTAATGGGTCTGTTTTTGAGCCTAAATTATAACCTAATGCTGTAGATAATCCTGCACTAACATTACGAGAAAAAACATAATTATAATTAGCTCCAAGATAAAAATTTGTACTCCAACCTTCTTTTACTCTATTCAATCCAAAGGTATAAATACTATCTCCATTAAATGGCGACCCAATTGGTTTCTCTTCAGCTAAATAATAGTAATTGTATTGCTGCTTGAAGTTCATAAAAGCTAGACCACCACTTGGTATCACTGTGCTATATGAGTTGGCATACACTGTGAATACAAAAACAAAAGAATCGTTGTTATCTTTTTTTAATTTTACAACAAATTCCATGGCGTCACTGTTTAATTGAAACACTTGTTCATAAGTAATTTTAGATATTGGGCCTTTCACTTCATTTACTCCGTTCCAATTTGCTACTTTATAAACTATGTTTTTACTTTTGTAGCTAACATCTAATTTTTTGATTGAAGGATAGTCTATTTTTAATTTAAAGTTTTGATGTTTTCTTGTTTGATATGATGTTTTATTTTTAGCTCCAAGAGTGTAAAAATCCAAGACTATAGAATCAATTGATTTAGCTTCAGAAACTTGCAATTTAAACACCAAAAAGAGGACAAAAAGCAGTGAAGTGTATTTTTTCATTTTAAGTAGTTTTTGTTGCAATATATATAAATTTGAATAACTAAAAATTAATTTAGTAAAATTACCTAGTAATCAAATTAACAACGATTAAAATCAAGGAGGTAATCCCTAATACTTTCAACACACCTTTACCTGCTCCATTCCCTGATTTGTTATTGTTTTCAGCCATGAATTTTCTTGCTTTATTTACTTGTTTGGGCTCTGCGACATCTGCATTCATTGCTTTTGATATTTTACCATAGGCAATAAAAGTACTTGTATCTGCATCTTGAATGGCTCTAAATTTTTTATAACTACCAGCAAAACCAGTGACTTTTACAGTGATGTACCTACCAGATTCTTCTATTTCGTACATAGGTTGAACTACCACATCACAATTGCCTTTTTTAGTGGCGTCTTTTAAGGCTAAATTTACGCAAGCTTCTTTTGGATTTGGGTAATAATCCTTTTTTCTTACCTCAGCAAAACCTTCAATTTTTCTACTTTCTACTTCAATGTCTGCAATCTGAGGCTTTGTCACTACATCTGTTTTAATGATGTTCATTGTGTCTGATGTTACACTTTTTTTGGTAACGCTGCATGCTGTTAACAACAACAAGGCAATAATGGCTAATTTTGTTTGATTTAATTTTTTCATAATTGATTTGATATTTATGTCAGCAAAACAAATCTTAAAATGAAGTGGGCTAATACCTAAAATCAGGTATTTTTAAATTAAATTACAAAGTTTTTAAATGAATCTACATCAACACAAGTATATGTATTATTAGGATAATCTTCTTCCCACGAGGCAGGCACTTTTGTTTTTTTATTTTTCCATTTAAATTCAAAAGCGTGAAATATTCCATCTCTTTGTTCCACCAAATCTATTTCTGCTCCAGAATATCTTCTCCAAAAATAAGATTGACTTGTTAAGCCTTTGTATGATAAATATTTTTGCCTTTCCATGAATATAAAGTTTTCCCACAAAGCACCCTTGTCGTTTCGAATTTCAATGTCACTAAAATTATTAATGATTGCATTTCTAATGCCTACATCTATAAAATAAAACTTATCCATTTTAGAAATTTCTTTTCTAGGATTGTTGCTTAATCCCGACAAGCGTTTTATCACAAACCCTTTTTCCAATAAATCGATGTAATGATTTACAGTTTCTTGATTAATTTTCAATGCATTGGCAATTTCATGGATAGAAACTAAAGACCCTATTTGATAGGCCAACAATTGCAACAATTTGTATATCTTATCAGAGTGTTTGATGTTGTTTAATTGCAAAACATCTTTGTATAAATAGGCACTTACCAACTCCATCAAATGAGCTT
The DNA here is from genome assembly GCA_964450355.1 of uncultured Flavobacteriaceae bacterium. Classification (GTDB taxonomy): domain Bacteria; phylum Bacteroidota; class Bacteroidia; order NS11-12g; family UBA955; genus CAYVDH01. Next base: position 20,681 of record CAYVDH010000037.1, on the reverse strand, counting down.
TCTTAGACTCTGCCCCTTTTAAAGTCAATACTTCAGGATACATTCCATAGTTTAAATAGGTAAATAACTCATCTTTTAAATCAATTATTGATTTTGTTTTTCTTAATTCCATCATTGCAATTGGATACATTTGTAGAGTTTTTGACCTTCCAGTTAATGGCTCTTTTAATTCATTGGCTAGCTCCAACGAAGAACTTCCCGTTGCAATCACTTTCACTTGAGGAAATTCATCGTATATTATTTTTAATACATTTCCTATATCTCGAATATTTTGCGCTTCATCAATGATCAATAATTCATTGTCGTCTATGAAATCTTTTATTACCTGTATGTCATTTTGAGATAAAATTTCTTGATTTCGTTTTAAATCTCCATTTATCCAAAGCGTTTTCAGTGAAGAATTTAAATTTTTCAACATGGTAGTTTTACCTATCTGCCTTGCACCGTACAACACCAACACTTTGTTGTTTACTTTAAGTTGTTTTGATATTAAATCAGAATAAATTCGATTAATCATATTGCAAATATAAAAAATTAAGTCGAATTTTTACGGTTAATTATAAAAATTAAGTCGAATTTTTACGGTTTATCATAAATATTAAGTCGAATTTTTACGGTTTATCGTAATATTTAAGTCAAAATTTCACGGTTGTAAAATATGGAATTGTATCTATTCTTAACAAACAATTTAAATTTTTTAACTCATTTTAATATCAATTCCCCTTGATTGATTAGTAGATTTAAAGACAAACATACTCTTAGGCAATAGAGCTACCAGGAACTGTTATCTCGCCAGGTTGCATTAACTTTAAACTACCATCAGCATTCTCCGCCATTAATAACATGCCATTACTTTCTATTCCTTTAATTTTCCTTGGGGCTAAATTAGCTAATACACACACTTGTTTCCCTATTAAACTTTCAGGAGAAAAATGCAATGCTATTCCAGAGACAATGGTTCGAACTTCAAACCCTAAATCCACTTTCAGTTTAAGTAACTTATCCGCTTTCTCCACTTTTTCAGCTTCTAAAATGGTTCCAACCCTTAAATCAATTTTTGAAAAATCGTCAAAACTAATGCTGGATTTCAAACTTAATGATTCTTTGATAGGGCTTAAAACAGAGGATTTATTTTCTTCAATTTTTTGTTTTGTAGCGTTTAATTTTTCAATTTGTTTATTGATTACATCATCCTCGATATTAGAAAATAAATGTTTAGCTTCATTAATGGAATGTCCAACAGCCAGTTGTTCAAAAGAATTCAATTTATAATCTTCGGCTTTCAAGTTGAGAATGTCAAATAATTTGCTGGCAGTAAATGGCATAAAAGGCTGCATCCACCAAGCCAAATGCGCCACTAATTGCAACGAATGATACATCACTGTATCAGTTAATTCTTTATCTGTTTTTACTGTTTTCCAAGGTTCATTTTCTGCTAAATATTTATTTCCTATTCTTGCTATGTTCATGTATTCAGCTAATGCATCTCTGAATTTAAATTGTTCAATATTTTGCTCTATAGCTTTTTTGCATCTATTTAACTCATTGATTAATTCAGTTTCATTTTCTCTTACAACAACACTCGATGGAATTTTAGCCCCTTCATAAAATTTGTGTGTTAGCACGGCAACTCTATTAACAAAATTTCCAAGAATAGCCACCAATTCACTGTTGTTTCTGGTTTGAAAATCTTTCCAACTAAAGTCAGAATCTTTTGTCTCTGGCGCTATAGAAGTTAATACATACCTCAATACATCTACTTTACCCGGAAATTCTTTAACATAATCTTCCATCTCTACACTCCATTGTCTGCTGGTGCTCATTTTATCTCCTTCAAGATTTAAAAACTCGTTGGCTGGAACATTATCAGGCAATATGTATTTATCTGTTGCTTTTAACATGGCTGGAAAAATGATGCAATGAAACACTATGTTGTCTTTTCCTATGAAATGCAACAGCCTGGTTTCTTCATTTTGCCACCATAATTTCCAATCATCTGCTTTCACATTTTTTAATTTTGTATTTTGTGGATAGCTGTATTCAATTTTATTATCAGACAATTCTTTAAACAAAGCTTTGGTAGCAGATATGTAACCTATAGGAGCATCGAACCACACATACATCACTTTACCATCAGCATTAGGCAAGGGAACTTTCACACCCCAATCCAAGTCTCGTGTCATTGCTCTTGGGCTTAACCCACCGTCAATCCAACTTTTGCTTTGACCATACACTGTGCTTTTCCAATCAGATTTATGACCTTCTATTAACCATTCTTTGAGCCATGGTTCATAATTTTGTAAAGGCAAATACCAATGTTTGGTTTCTTTCATGATAGGTGTATTACCAGATAAAGTTGATACTGGATTAATCAACTCACTTGGACTTAAAGCTTTTCCGCATTTTTCGCATTGGTCTCCATAGGCACTGTCATGACTGCAATTAGGGCAAGTGCCTTTGATGTACCTATCGGCTAAAAAAGTATTGGCTTGTTCATCAAAATATTGTTGACTAACTTCTTCAGTAAATACCCCTTTATCATATAAATCTTTAAATATTTCTTGAGCAGTTTGATGATGCAATTCAGAGCTTGTTCTGTGATAGACATCAAATTCAATTCCTAACTGCTCAAAATTTAATTTTAAAAGCGCATGGTATCTATCAATAATTGCTTGACTTGTGGTTCCTTCTTTGGCAGCTTGAATGGGAATGGCTGTTCCGTGCTCATCGCTACCACAAACAAATATAACATCTTTGCCCATATTTCTTAAAAAACGAACATAAATATCGGCAGGTAAATAAGCTCCTGCAATATGACCTATATGCTTAGGACCATTGGCATAGGGTAATGCGGCAGTAACAAGTGTTCTTTTAAAATTAGACATAAATAATGGGCAAAGTTAATTCTTTTATTTTTGAATTGACTAACCAATAAATTATTCTAAATGCCAGTTAAATTAAAAATTAATTCTGTAATTGATGTTAGGGAAAAATCCTAATTGGTATTGTGTAACCACTTTGCCTTGTCTATTATCAAATTGTTGCAAAAAAACATTTTTCTTGTTGGTGATGTTTTGTATGTCTGCAAACCACTCTTGGGTTATGTGTTTACCGCTTCTGCGATAAGTAATTTTAAAATCCAATCTGAAATACTCATCAAATTGTTTCTCAAAAGTTTGCTTACTTATTTGGATTTCTTTGCCCAATAATTTTGAATTGACTTCATCAATAGGCGTGTATCTTTTACCTCCAGCCAACACTATTTTAGTATCAAAAGCAATGGTGTTTTTTTCATTCAATTTAATTTCTTTTCCTGCCAATAAATTTACAACATAGTTATTGTTATAGGCTGTATTTCTTTCTATACCATTGCTGCCTTTGTATTTGGATTGAAACAATGAAATGGTATTGAGAAAATAAAATCCTTTATTAAAATTTTTCTCAAAAGTAAACTCAATCCCATAATTTTTACTGGTTCCATTGTTTACTAAACTGTCTGTATTGGGTGTATTAAAATCAGTTCCTTCGTTTACTGCCGAGTAATAAGATGAGTATTGAGTAACAGGGATATCATACAAATATTGGTAGTATATTTCTGTTTTATGTCTCCAAGTTTTATTTATTTTATAATCCAATGCCAATACATTGTGTATGCTTTTAGTAAATCCTAATTCTTTGTTTGTTGAGTATTCAACACCATTTACTTTTGTTTTAAGAAAATACATTTGCAAAGGTTGCATTTGGCTGTGCATGCCACTTCCTGCACTTAGTTTTACATTTGAATTTAATTGATGTGATATACCAATTCTTGGTTCTATTGCTTGAGAACCATTTAACACCAAGTATTGATAATGTATTCCAAGATTCAATATTGTTTCCTCGTTGAATTTGTATTGATTGGTTGCATATAATTGCAATAATGATGTATTTCCTTGCTCATTTCGCAGTACAAAATATTTATTTTGATTAAAAAAACTATCTTTAAATTTAAATCTGCTGTTTTGAATATTCAAACCTAGCGAATAATTTGATCTAGCGCTTTGCTTGTAATTAAATGCAGAATTTAAAATGTGTCTCACCAAGCTCGAATTATCACGGTAATCAATTCTGCTGCCGCCATCCCACACTGAATCTACTGCAGTAATTACGCCAGTGTATGTAGTACCTATAGATGTTTTTATGTTGGCTTTTGAATTGACAAAATGAGTATAAGTTGCACCTACTACTCCCATGTTGGTTTTGTATTTTAAATCACTGTTGGAGTTGCCATAAAAATTGGTGGTATCTTGGTTGTCTTTTTCAGTAAAATGAACATTACTCGTCCCCCCTATTCCAAAAAAACTCAATTTATGTTTTCCAAGTGGCAAGTCCAATTTAAAAGTGATGTCTTGATAATTTGGAATGGCAGTTCCAGTTCCAAAATTCAAGCCTATTTTACTTAAAACATATAAATTTGACAAGCGATAATTCAAAATAAAAGAGGATTTTTTTATTTTAGAAATTGGTCCTTCAATTCCGAATTCAAATCCATTAAACCCAATCTGACCGGTGTATTCCATTTTGTTTTTATTTCCACTTCGCATTTGCAAATCAAATACTCCAGCCAAAGCATTGCCGTACATAGCAGGGAAAGCACTGATTAAAAAATCCGACTTAGCAAGTACATTGTTATTTAAAATACTAACTGGGCCACCACTTGCACCCATCGAACCAAAGTGATTGGGATTGGGAATATCTAACCCTTCCATTTTCCATAATAATCCCTGAGGTGAATTACCTCTAATAATGATGTCGTTTCTCGAATCGTTATTACCTACTACTCCTGCAAAATTACTTGCCATACGTGCAGGATCATTTCTACTTCCTGCGAATCTTTTGGTATCTTCAATATCAAATGATTTTGCACTTACAGAAATGCTTCCATTGTTTATTCCTTTTTTAGATTTAACACTAACACTTTTTATTTGATTTATTTTTTCTGATAATTCAATGTCTAAAACAGTTTCTTTACCACTGATATGTACTACATTATTCAGCATCATTTCTGCATATCCATTTGCTGAAACCTTGATGTTGATTCTTCCAACTGGAACATTTAATATTTTATAATACCCTTTGGCATCGGTAAAAGAACTTGCTATTGACTTATTTGAATCCAACACTTCTACAAATGCATTATTGATGGGTTGATTAGATTGTAAATCTGTTATCTTACCACTGATGTTTTGCTTAAAAGTTTGAGCTGTTAAATTCAAACTATAAATTGAAAAAATAAGACCTAATAAATATTTTATTTTCATAGTGACAAAATACGGTTCAAATTTCTGCAGAAAAATTGATGTATGTTAATTTATTTTATGTTTTTGCGAATTCTACTCAAACTTTCGGGTTTGATTCCAAGATATGACGCAATATGCTGCAACTTGGCATAATGCAACAGTTTGGGATTTTCATTTATTAATTCTAAATACCTTTCTTCTGCACTAAGTGTAAGTAAAGAAAGTCTGCGTTTAAACATGTAAAGCAAATAACTTTCCGCATTCAATCTTCCTAGCCTTTCCCCTGTTTTTGACATTTGATACAACTCATTTAAATCGTAATAACTTATAGACAACATCAGCACATTATCTAATGCCTCCATGTAAACCAGAGATTTATCTCTACTGATAAAAGAATCATAAACAGAGGCAAAGCCACCACTAACAAATTCGATTGTTATTTCATCACCTTTTTTTGTTATATGGAAATTTCTTACAAATCCTTGAACTAAAAAAGATAAATAATTTTCTACCTCACCTTCTTTGATGATAAAATCACCCTTATTGAATTTTCGTTCAATGAGTTTAGCTTTGAACATATCCCATTCAGAATCACCTAATAGAGCTTGTTTATCAAAATATTGACGGATTAAATCTACCATACCACAAACTTATTGAAGTTTTTTCAACTTAAATTCAAAAAATAATTTCGTTCATTATCAAACAATTAGCTAAACAACGTCCTATACTTTCATATTTTATTGAAAGTTTAGAAACTTCCATTATCTTTGTACCATGAATTTAGATGAGGCAAAAGCAAAATTTATTCAATCATGGGGAACACTTGGTTCGCAATGGGGAATAAACAGAACCATGTCTCAAATTCACGCTTTACTTTTGGTCTCCTCAGCACCCTTATCTGCCGAAGATATCATGGAACAACTGAACATCAGCAGAGGCAATGCCAACATGAACATTAGAGCCTTAATGGATTGGGGATTGGTGAATAAAGAAATAAAACCAGGCGACAGAAAGGAGTATTTTTATGCTGGAAAAGACATGTGGGAAGTAGCAAGAAAAATTACTTACGAGAGAAGAAAAAGAGAAATTGAACCAATTTTGCAAGTGGTAAATGATTTAAATAAAAATGAAATTACAGGCAAAAACAAAGAGGAAATAGAAGCCTTCAATCAAACCATAGCAGAATTAAACAAATTTACTAGCAAAGCCAATTCATTGGTTGACAAATTCATTAAATCGGATGAAAATTGGTTTTATAAAACATTAATGAGCTTGATTAAATAAAAAAATTTTATACAAATGTTTCAATATTTTCTGAAAGTACAAAAATAAAAAGCCATGAATTACAACATCATTAGTTACCTCATATACCTCCCTATTTCATTCTACATCACCATAGTGGTTGGAAATACATTTTATAAAAACGGAGAAATCTATTTACTGACACTAATAGATGACAAGCCCGAGAACATAAAAGCCATCAATAAATTATTGCTTATAGGCTATTATTTACTCAACCTTGGATACATCACCATCACCCTATCATTTTGGAAACAAATAGACAACTGGGTTATGACTATTGAGCAGGTTTCAACTAAATTAGGCCAAATCATCCTAATTCTTAGCATCATGCACTTTAACAATTTGGCAATAGCCTATTGGTATAGTAATAAATTAAAAAAACAAAAAATTCAAACCCTTAAACCAACATCATTATGAACAATCAATTTTTTATCACTACAGCTTATTTTATCTACCTTCCAGTTTCTATTTTATTGACTCTGTTAGTAGCTCGACAGTTATTTAAAAACGGAAGAATTTTCATGCTAGACATTTTTAATGGTAGAGAAGAAATAGCCTTAGCAACCAACAAGTTATTTGAAGTAGGATTTTACTTATTAAACATTGGATTTGCATTATTGATATTAAAATTCAATCAAGAATTAGTTGATAAACAAATCATGATTGAAGCACTTAGCATTAAAATTGGAGGCTTTTCTATTTACTTAGGTCTTATGCTGTTCTTGAACATGTATTTATTTTTCAGAGGAAAAAGAAAAGCTAGAGAACACCGTTTATTGAATCAAAATTCATGAAAAAAATAGTCATTGCCGGCAGTTCAGGTTTTATTGGCAAAGATTTAGTTCAAAGATTTGAAGCACTTCATTACGAGGTGCTTCAAATTTCTAGAAAACCTGAGCACATTCAATGGAATGATTTCGAAGGCATTGTAAGTGCCCTTAATCACTCCGAAGCATTAATCAATCTAGCAGGGAAATCTGTTGATTGCCAATACACCAAGAAAAACAAAACTGAAATCTTGGAATCTAGAATTAAAACAACAAAACAATTAGGCGAAGCTGTAAACGCTTGTGAGAACCCACCAAAAGTGTGGTTAAATTCAAGTACAGCTACCATCTACAGACATGAAACTACAGAAGCAAATACAGAATCCAACGGCATCATTGGTTCAGATTTTTCTGTTGATGTTGCAAAAGAATGGGAAAAAACTTTTATTTCATACAAGAATAAACATACAAGATTGATTTCGTTGAGAATGGCTATAGTGCTTAGCGAAAAAGGAGGTGCACAGCCAATATTATTAAAACTTGTAAAACTAGGATTAGGCGGTAAACAAGGCGATGGTGAGCAATATTTTAGCTGGATTGATGTCAGAGATTTATTCGAAATCGTATTGTTTTGTATTGAAAACAAACACTTGGAAGGTCCAATAAATTGTTGCAGCCCTTATGCAGTAAAAAATAAAGACTTAATGAGCATGTTAAGAACAAAAGAAAATAAAACTTTTGGATTAAACATTCCCGCATTGTTACTAAAGCTAGGATCACTTTTAATTAACACTGAAGCTGAACTGGTATTAAAAAGCAGGTGGGTATATCCTGAGAAATTGTTGCAAAACAATTTCCAATTTGAATTTAAATCCATTGAAAACTCACTGAATACATAGATACTTAATTAAATAATTTAATAATATTTAAAAAATATTTGCTTATAAGCTAACGAATTTTTACCTTTGCACTCCAATTTTCGAATTGCCCGATCGTCTAATGGCAGGACTAGTGTTTTTGGTGCACTGTATGTTGGTTCGAATCCAGCTCGGGCAACTTTCTTAAAATGGACATTTAAAACTATAAAAGAAAGTGTCAATAATTAACAAAGTAAAAATCTTCAGTGGTTCAGCTTCTTTGTCCTTGTCTCAAAAAATTGTTGACCATTATGGTTGCAGCCTTGGCGATGTTACCTTAGCTAAATTTAGCGATGGCGAAATGCAACCAAGTTTCAATGAATCTGTTCGTGGTTGTGAGGTTTTTATAGTTCAATCTACTAATCCTCCGGGTGATAATTTAATGGAATTGTTATTGATGATAGATGCAGCTAAAAGAGCATCTGCCAATTACATTACTGCTGTTATCCCATATTATGGTTATGCTCGCCAAGACAGAAAAGACAAACCTCGTGTATCTATAGCCAGTAAAATGATAGCGGACTTGTTGAGTGCCGCAGGAGCCAACAGAGTTATCACTATGGATTTACACGCACCGCAAATTCAAGGTTTTTTTAATGTCCCTGTTGATCATTTAGATTCAAGCATAGTATTTATCCCCTACATTCGCTCACTTAATTTAGAAAAATTAGTCATTGCTGCACCAGATGTTGGCGCAAGTAATAGAAATAGAGAATACGCCAAAGTATTAGGCTGTCCTATGGTAATTTGCGACAAAGAAAGACGCAAAGCCAATGAGATTGCAAGCATGACCATCATAGGTGATGTTACCGATATGGATGTAGTATTGGTAGATGACCTTTGCGATACTGCGGGTACATTATCCAAAGCAGCCAAATTAATAAAAGACAATGGTGCTAGAAGCGTAAGAGCTGTGTGTACTCACCCAGTTTTAAGCGGCAAAGCCTATGAAAATATCGCTAACAGTGTTTTAGAAGAATTAATCGTTTGTGATACTATTCCTATGAAACAAAGCAGCGACAAAATAAGAGTCTTATCAGTAGCCCCATTGATAAGCAAAGCAATAAGAAATATCCACGAGCACGGTTCTATCAGTTCCTTGTTCAAGCTTGATAATAGTTTCCAACACAATTTAATTTAAAAAAGTCAAAAAAAAAATGAAGACAGTAGCAATTACAGGCGATTTAAGAACTTCGATTGGATCGAAGGACGCCAAAACGTTGAGAAGCGAAGGTAAAGTTCCATGTGTATTATACGGAGAAGGACAACACATCCATTTCTATGTTTACTCACCGGATTTCAAAGCCCTCGTTTACACTCCTAACACTTACAAAGTACAACTTACTATCGATGGTAACAAATACCTTTGTATCCTTAAAGACATGCAATTTCACCCAGTTAACGAGAGTATTTTACATGCCGATTTCTTGATGATAAACAATGAAAAACCAGTAGTAGTATCAATTCCAGTGAAAGTTACTGGTAACTCACCTGGTGTAAGAGCAGGGGGAAAATTAATCCAAAAAATTCAAAGAATGAAAGTTCATGGATTAATAAATAACATCCCTGATTATGTTGAAGTAAAAATAGATGACTTAGACTTAGGTCAATCCATCAAAGTAAAACACATTGAAATTAGCGGTTTTGAAATATTAGACGCTAAAGAAAATGCAGTTATTTCTGTTAAAATGACCAGAAACGTGGTTAAAACTGAAGAAGCTGCTCCAGCAAAAAAATAACTTCATTCTACAATAAATAAAAAAACCCTTGACTTTACTCAAGGGTTTTTTTATTTCGTTTACTTTTTATTACCAAATTTGTATTAATTTTACTCCACCATTTCAATATGAAAAAATCAATCTTCATCTGTTTATTATTTTCCTTTATTTATCAAGCTGAGTCATCAGTATTAAAACGCAAAAAAAACTCCATGAAAAAAGAAACTCCCTACTCCTTTTCTTTAGAATTAGCCAAAGTAGATTCTCTGATTAAACTTGACCAAACAGAATCTGCATTAGAAACCTTATACCCAATATTAAACAAAGCCATTGTTCAAAATCACCCTGGATACTATGTAATATGCTCTCAGATAGAAATAAACTTGCTTTCTCAAACAGATGACAACAACAGCGATTCTCTAATTTGGAGCAAACTCAATCAATCGTTAGTTAAAGCCCCAAAGGAAGCATTAGCATTCATTTATCTTGATTTAGCTAAATATTTACAACAAAAGTTTGAAAACAACAGATGGAACAATGAAAATAAAAACGATGAAAGCATTGACCCTAATCAGTGGAGCAACGACAAATTAGCTGAAAAATGTTTAGAAAATTGCAGAATTGCGGAAGCTCTTAGCAGTCAATTAACAGTTAATGACAACATTCTCCCATTGTTAATTGATTACAACAGTTCAGAATTTAAATACAACTTAGAACAAATGATGTGTTTACAAATCATTGAATTGTTAAAAAATATTGAGCTTACTAAAACTACTGATTACTTGGATCCTAAACCTCAAGAAGTTTTAGCTTCTACTTCATTGTTTTTAACCACAGATTTTAACAAAAAAGATGACCCAGCAAATGATTATTACATTTTAAGATTGTATCAAAAAACATTAAAATCTGTTTTACCAATCAATGAGATTGAAACAGGCAAACTCATCTATTTGGATTTAAAAAGAATTGATTTTGCTTCAAAATTTGACAACAGTGAAAACAATCAATTAACAACTTTTTTATACAATGATTTATACCTTGAACATCAAAACAATCCCTACAGCAATTTAATCGCAATTAAAATTATTGAGGCTAACATTGAAAAAGACAAAGTAAAAACTAAAGAATTTATAAAATCATGCATTGAAAAACACCCTCAATTTGAATTCAACTCTCAGCTTACTTTCCATTTGAATTCCATTGAGAAAATTGAATATTCTATCAAAACTGAAACAACAATTGAACCTAATAAATCCATATTAGCTCAATTAAATTACAAAAACATCAAAGAGATTCAAGTTCAAGTGTACCAAATAGACTATAAAGAAACACTATTGGCACAAGGAAATTATTACCGCGAACCAAGATTATTGCCAAAAAGTGCTAAACTTATAGACAACTATACTGTTGCATTGCCTGAATACAAAGACTACATGGAACACAGCTCAGAAATAGCCTTAAAACCATTGCCTAAAGGTTCTTACTTGCTAAGATTAAGCCATTTGAAATTCACAAATCAAGACACCATTCCATATATATTATGTGGGGCTTTTACTGTTTCGGAATTCAGTATAAATAAAATATTAAATAAAAGTAAACTTGAATTAGTGAATGCTAAAACAGGTGAATTCATTCAAAATTATGATTACAAAATTTATTCTAAAAAAATAGATTACAACAATCATGAGAACGACAAATATGAATTAGTAAGTCAATCTAAAACAAATAAAAACGGCATCATTGAATTAGATGCATTAAATGAAGGGAGAGATAACATTTTAGTTGAAATAGGAGAAAACGAACAATTTTATTCATCCTATTATTACCCTGAATACAAACAACCAACAGTTCAAGAAAAAACAACAATAACATTGTTTACCGACCGTAAAATATACAGGCCAGGACAAACAGTGTATTTTAAAGGCATTGCCTATAAAGAAAATAAGAAAGAAGTAGCTACTGGAGAAAAAGTTTTAGTAACTTTAATGGACAATAATTACCAAGAGAAAGGCTCATTGAAGTTAACTTCGAATGAATTTGGAAGTTTTTCAGGTAGTTTTAAATTGCCATTAGGTGGCTTCAACAAAGGGAATTTTCATTTGAAGGTGAATGATTACACAACCTATTTTAATGTTGAAGAATACAAAAGACCAAAATACAGCGCAGAAATAAAAGCTCCTGAAAAATCCTACAAAATAAACGATTCCATTAGCATTATGGGTAATGCTACTGCCTTTGCTGGATACCCAATTCAAAATGCCAATGTAACTTACTCTGTAGAACGCAGCATTAAACCTGTGTATTGGTGGGACTATTGGAGTTTTCGTCAATCTCCTATATTAAATTCCCAAAGTTTAACCATCATCAATTCAGAAACCAAAACAAATGATAAAGGTGAATTTATTATTGAATTTAAAGCCTTGCCTGACGAATTGATTAATCCGAATGAAAACCCATATTTTAATTACAATATTAATGCAACAATTACTGATTTAAATGGCGAAGTAAAGACATGTGAATACATATTGACTTTAGCTTATACTGATATTGAACTTTCTATCGCTAGTAGTCAAAATCCAAAATCAATGAAATTGATTGATTTGAGCATTTCATGCAAAAATTTACAAGGCATTTCTAAACCAATCAATGGTGAAATAACCATTGAAAAACTAATTGAAGACAGACAAATAAAACGAACTAAACTATGGGGGAATTCAGACAGTACACAATTAAATGAGGAAGAATACAACAAACAATTCCCAGATTATGCTTTTTTCAAAAAACCCTCTTATACAAAAATTGAAACCATAAAACTTAACAACTATTTACAACCAATTTACACCTTAAATTCGTTAAAAGAAGAAGGTAGTTACAAAGCAACTTTAACAAGTAAAGATGCCAATGGAAAAACAATAAGCACTCAAACTGTATTCGAAGTAAAGCCAAGCAAAGTTGGTGTATATAATTTGCCTAAAACAATTGAACTAACATCACTAAATAATGGAATATTACAGCCAAAACAAAAGGCTAAAATTTTATTGAGTTCTGGCACAAAATCAACAATTACATTAATCATTAAAAGTTTGAGAGGAGAAATTAGGAATGAACTGATTTCATTGAATAACGAATCAAAACTGATAGAAATTCCAATTTTGGAAGAAGACAGAGGAGGCATAAGCATAGATGCCTACACCACCAATAACTACAGATTTTACCATGAAAACCTAACGTTATCAATCCCCTACTCAAACAAAGAATTGAGTTATGCAGTTAAAAGTTTGAGAGACAATACCGAACCCGGATCAAAAGAAAAATGGATATTGACTTTAAAAGGACCCAAATCGAGTAAAGTACTAGCTGAAACACTTGCAGGCATGTACGACCAATCCTTAGACGATATAACAGAATCCAACAGTTGGCATTTGTGGCCATACAGTGATTTGTCTAATTATTTTTATTTCACCCATTCATTTGGCACAAGTGAATCTAATAGATTTCCAGAGAATGATTATGAAACAATAAATACCATTGACATTATTGATCCAACAATAATTGGATTATACAGTATTGATTATAGCAATAATGTAATGTATCGTTGGGACTTTGGTGATGGGATTAGAAATAAACATGTGACAAGATCATATTTAAGCTCTGACAACATTGGCTATAAAGAAGGTCTAAGTTATAATTTCTCAAGCTCTGATAAATCATTATCTGGAAACAACCTTGAAAAAGTAAGAAAAGATGGAGATGAAAATTTTGTAGAAAAACTAAACAAAAATGAAAATCCTAAACCAATTGCAAGCATCCGTAAAAACTTCAATGAAACTGCTTTCTTTTTTCCTCATTTATTAACTAACAAAAAAGGAGAAATTGTACTTGAATTTACTATGCCTGAATCATTAACTCAATGGAAATTGATGTTATTGAGTCATACCAAAGACCTTAAATTAGGACAATATAACCACAGCATCACTACATCTAAAAAAATAATGGTACAGCCTGATGTTCCTAGATTCTTGAGAGAAAAAGACAAAATAAGCATTGCTACCAAAATAGTCAACACAAGCAAAGAAGCCATCAATGCTAAAGTAACCTACAGTCTTACAGATTTGGAAACAGGCAAAGAGTTAAATTGGTTTACAAACAATTCATCAAGCACTGTGAGTGTTGCAGCTAATCAAGTTAATGCTACTTCTTTTGAATTGTCAATACCAAATTATACTGGTATAGTAAAATTGAGCATACAAGCAGTTGCAGGCAACTATTCCGATGGTGAAGAACATTTATTGGTAGTGCTTAGCAATAGAAAATTAATTACAGAGAGCCTGCCTATTACCATTAGAAAAAAAGGCATACAAAACTTAGATTTCACATCACTTACTGCAAACAATAGCAATTCACTTACTCATCACCAATTCAGCGTTGAACTATGCAGCAATCCTGCATGGTATGCTGTACAATCATTGCCTTACTTAGTGGAATTCCCTCATGAATGTGCTGAACAAACTTTTTCAAAATTGTATGCCAACTCCATTGCTCATTTTATTGCTAACACCAACAAAACCATTAAACCAATGATTGAGAAATGGAAAAATCAAAGTGAAAAAAATCCACAAATTTTGATGAGCAAGCTAGAGCAAAACCAAGATTTAAAATACACCACTATTGAAGAAACTCCATGGTTATTGGAGGCTAAAAAAGAAACAGAACAAATACAGCAATTGGCTCAATTATTTGATCAAGAAAAACTGAATAACAACATGCAATTGTCTTTTGAGAGATTAAAAGAATTACAGCATGAGAGTGGTGCTTGGGGCTGGTTCAAAGGCATGTATCCTAACACTTACATCACTGAAACTATAGTGATTGGTTTTGGCAAAATGAAAGAAATGGGCATTAACATTTCTCAATACGAACCCATGATAAGTAATGCAGTAAATTACTTAGACCGAGAAGCTGAAAAAGATTACAATTGGTATATAAAAAACAAAAACACATACACTCTTTCCTCTAACCTTCAATATTTATATTGTAAAAGTTATTTTCCTCAATATGGATTTGATGTTCAAAATAAAATTGTACAATTTCATTTGAATCATGCTGAAACAAATTGGCAAAATCATTCGTTGATGAACAGAGCTCAATTGATTACTGCCATCAAAACACTGAATCCAAGCAGCAATACTCCAGATTTAATTTTAAAAGCATTTAAAGAAAATGCAATTCAAAAAGAAGAAATGGGTATGTATTGGAAACAAAACACTGGAGGTTATTACTGGCATGAATCTGCTATAGAAACACAAGCGGCTATCATAGAAGCATACAGCACAATGAAACAAGAGACATCGTTGATTAATGAATTACAAATATGGCTTTTGAGACAAAAACAAACTCAAAATTGGAAAACAACCAGAGCCACTGCCGATGCCTGTTATGCTCTATTGATGACTGGAAAAAACCTATTGGATAACCAACAAGAAATAGAAGCAAAAACCAATGATTTTAGCATTAAAACCATTGGTTCAGAAAATGGAACTGGATACATCAGACAATCCATTGAAAAAGAAAAAATAAATAACAATACGGGCAAAATTACCGTAACATCAAGCACCGACAACTTTGGTTATGGAGCAGCCTATTGGCAGTACTTCGAAGACTTAAACAAAATAAAAAGCAACGCCTCAGGTATAATGATTGAGAAAAAAATATATAAAATTATAAATACAGCAAAAGGCACAGAAAAACAATTGGTAAAACAAGGTGATGTATTATCTGTTGGTGATTTAATTGAAGTATCTTTATCCATATCTACCGACAGGAACTTAGAATACGTCCATATCAAAGATTTAAGGGCTAGTGGAACTGAACCTTTGGATGTTTTATCGGGTTATAAATGGCAAAATGGAGCGGGATTTTATCAAACAACATTAGACGCTAGCACTAATTTCTTTGTTGATTATTTATCCAAAGGCAATTACCAATTTAATTACCAATTGAAAGTACAACAAGCTGGCGAATACAACAGCGGACTTGCTACAGCACAGTGCATGTACGCTCCAGAATACACTGGCAATTCAAGTTCAATCATCTTACAAGTAAAATAAATACCTTTGCATCATGAAATTCAAATTTCTTCTATTCTTTTTCACTTTAATCATGACAACACAAGCTCAAGAAATCAACTATACAGTCAACATAGAAAATGCTAAAAACCATTATGCCAATGTTAAAATAGAATTAAAAGGCATCAAAGATAAATTCATTGATTTCAAGCTCCCTGTTTGGACACCGGGCAGTTACATGGTCAGAGAATTCAGTAGAAACATTGAAAAAGTAAATGCAAATAATTTATCTATAAAAAAAATAGATAAAAACACTTGGAGAGTTGAAAATAAAGGCGCTGATATCACTTTAAATTATCAAATTTATTGTTTTGAACCCAGTGTTCGCACATCCTACATTGATGAAGATCATGCCTTTTTTCTACCTACTAGTTTGTTAATGTTTGCCGACAACCATTTAAACTTAAAAGGCAAAGTGGAATTTAAATTCAGCAATTGGACCACTGTCTCCACTACTTTGAAAAAAGAAGGGAATAATGTGTTTTCTTTTCCAAATTATGATGAACTTGCTGACTCTCCAATTGAAATAGGCAATCATTCTGAATTTGAATTTAATGTTGCAGGTGTAAATCACAGAGTAGCCATGGTGGGGAAACACAATGCTGACATTTCTACTTTTAAAAAAGATTTAGAAAAAATTTGTCAGACGATGTTCAACATTGTAGGGGTTCATCCATGTAAAGAATACTTATTTGTTATTCACCACGTAGAAAGTGGTGGCGGTGGTCTTGAACATGCCAACAGTTGTGTTGTACAAATGCCTCGATTTAATTACAGCAACAAAGATAATTACACATCTTTTTTAGGTTTGTGCGCACATGAATATTTTCATTTATGGAATGTAAAACGAATAAGACCTGCAGCACTTGGACCATTTGATTACAGCAAAGAAAATTACACAAACTTGTTATGGGTTGCAGAAGGTATAACAAGTTATTATGATGAACTAGCCTTGTACCGAGCTGGTATATGGACTAAAGATAATTATTTAACTGCTTTAAATTCATTATTCAGTTCAGTAAGCAATAGAGTGGGCTCAAGTAAAATGAGTTTACATGAAGCATCACATGATGCATGGATTAAAGAATACCGTCCGAACGAAAACAGCATTAACAGTTCAATCTCCTATTACAGTAAAGGGGCATTGGTTGCAGCTATGTTAGACATGGAAATTATTACTGCAAGTGAAGGCAAGAAAAATTTAGATGACCTAATGAAATACCTATATCAAAATTTTTACTTGAGCAAAAATACAGGTTTTACTGATAAAGAGTTTTATGATGCGGTAAACACAGTTGCAGGAAAACAGATAAACATTAGCTATTTTGTCACAAAACCAAACGATGAAAACTGGTTATTGAATTGCAAACAAAGTTTTGCTAAAATAGGCATAAACATTGAAGAATCTAAAAATTTAAACTTATATACTGGCATCAATACCGAAATAAAAAACGAAAAATTATATATCAAATCAATTGTATCAAATAGTCCGGGAGAGCTAGCAGGATTACAATTTGGAGACGAGTTAATTGCTATCAACGACATCAGAATAAAAACAAATTTAGAAGACCAAATCAAGTTGATTGGCAAAGGAAACGCAAACTTGTTAATCAGCAGGAATGGATTAATACGAACTGTAAAAATCGAAATCAATCAAAATGGGCCGTCAACATATCAATTAATAAAGCCTGTGGAAGAAAATCCTTTATTTAATTTTTGGATGAAACAATAACATTTATTCAATTATTAGAGTCTCATACAAAGAATGATTTTCAAAGGAACACTTAATTGTATAAAAACCTTTGTTCAAACTTTCAATTTTTATTAAATCTCCATTTATATAATTTTTAATTTTCAGCACTTCTTTACCATTCACATCAAATAATGATAAATCGCATTTATTTAATTTTGTTATAACCTTAAAAGTGTTTTGTGCAGGATTAGGATACACATTTAAATTTAAATCATTTTGGACATTGGTTTTCTCATTGCTTAAACAATTTTTAACTTGAATTTTAAAGGTTTTACTAACCTTAATTGGGAATGGGCAAACATTGTCACTAGCCGTTAAGCTAAACAAATAAGGATAGTTTTTAGCATCTCCAATTTTTGTAGTCCAACATACTTCTATTTTTTTATTGTTAGAACTTGAGTCTATCATTATAACAGAATTGTCTTTCATGTTGTCATTCCAACTTATGATTAAAGAATCTTCATAGTTTTCGCTCGAATCTTTAACAGAAATATCAAAACACAATTTTTGACCTTCACAAATTATATAAGAATCGCTTCCTGTTATTTTTGGACTAATGTTTTGACCACAACTTTTAACAATAATTTCCATGTCTCTTCTTGATTTCCCTACTTGTAACATTCTTCCAAAACTATCTTTTCTAAACTCATTAGCTTCTATCACTAAAATTCCTACTTCTTCACAATTTGTAGGTGTAAAAATGATATCTCCAGTTTTTGAGTCAAAATAAAATCCCCTTGGAGGTTGTGCATTTGGCAATGGATTACAATTAACAACTCCTGCTGTGGGTGGGCAATATGGCGTCATTGGAAATTCTTTTGTAAATGGAGAATTGTAATTAACACTGACATTTGGTTTTGTCTCAATTGGATGAACTAAATTAAAAGAAACAGAATCATAGTCTGAAGTATCAATTGCACATTGACTTAAAGAAAAAGGCACATTACAACAAGCATATATTATAGGCAGATTAGAAAAGATAACAGAATTATTTTCTTTCTTAGGTGTTTTTAATACATTGTTCCAATACAATGTGGTACTGATTATAAAATTCCCAGGAGTTGCAGTTGTAATTGATCCATTTCTGCAACATTGACTAAAATATACAGTAATTTCACTGCAAGTGTTTACATTCAATACACTAGCATATTGCATCAAACTAAAATCAACAACATTTTCGTAAACATGTTCTTCTACTCCTTCTATATTAGGAATTGTAGTATTTTGAGGTGAACATGGTAAACTTGAATCACTGCAAATTTGAGTTACATCTTTTATTGAAACTCTATATGGAGTTAGAGGAAATGAAGCGCAAACTGTATTTCCATTATTGCTTCCTATTTCTAGTGTAATTTCAGGATTTTCAAAAGAAATTCCTTTGCAATCTCTATAAAATTTGGTTATGAATTTATATTTATTAGCACCTAAATAAACATATTGAATATCTGCCCCCATTTTGTGTGAAGCAAACAGATTTACTATTGAAAAGATTAAAAATCCAGTAATTAAAATTTTGTTTTTCATTTTATAATATGAGTACAAAAGTAATTTTATTTAAATTTTAATAACAAGTATATTTTATAAGTGTTAAATTTTAAATTACAAGTGTATTAAATTACAAAATAAGTGTAACTTAAGCATGCTGTGCAGACAACCATCTTTCGGCATCCAATGCAGCCATGCATCCTGAACCTGCTGCAGTAACAGCTTGTCTGTATATTTTATCTTGAGCATCGCCACAAGCAAACACCCCTTCGATATTGGTGTATGAACTGCCGGGTTTTGTGATTAAATACCCTTGTTCGTCCATATCCAATTGTCCTTTGAAAATTTGAGTATTGGGAGTATGACCTATAGCTACAAAAAATCCTGAAACAGAAATTTCTTTTGTTTCGCCATTTTTATTTTTAATTCTAACAGCTTCTACGACATTACTTCCTAATATTTCATCGGTTTCGCTGTTGTAATGTACAGTAATATTTGCTGTATTTTCAACACGATGTTGCATGGCTTTAGATGCTCTAAACTCATCTCTCCTTACTATCATGTGAACATGTTTGCAAATTTTAGATAAATAGACAGCCTCTTCACAAGCTGTATCTCCTGCGCCTACTATGGCAACATCTTGTCCTCTATAAAAAAAGCCGTCACACACAGCGCATGCACTTACTCCGCTTCCATTTAATCTTTGTTCACTTGGAATTCCTAACCATTTAGCACTGGCGCCAGTTGCAACTATCACAGACTCGGCAAGCATGATTTTGTTTCCATCTACCACACATTTAAATGGTCGTTTAGAAAAATCCACTTCTGTTATCATTCCAAAACGCACATCTGCACCTAATCTTACTGCTTGTTTCTTGAAATTATCCATCATTTCTGGGCCCATGATTCCATCGGGATAACCGGGATAATTCTCTACATCGGTTGTAATTGTCAATTGTCCACCCGGCTGCATACCTTCGTACATCACTGGTTTCATATCGGCACGTGCAGCGTATATTGCAGCAGTGTATCCTGCAGGACCGCTACCAATAATTAAACATTCTACTTTCTCTTCCAAATTGTTCATTACTGCAAATTAAATCATTTTTTTTTACCTATTATATAATTTGTAATTATCCAATTATTGATAGCCTCAAATTTAAATACTCAATCAGTTGTAAATACATAAAATACAACATACATTACAATAGAAAAAATTGTATTTTAAGACACAGTTCACTTCTAAACATTATAACAATAAATTTATTTAATATGTAATTTATTTATTAAAAAAAAGAATACAAGAGCATCTAGAATGCTACTTTATCAGGACAA
>CAYVDH010000036.1:0-23043 GCA_964450355.1 uncultured Flavobacteriaceae bacterium | reverse complement strand
ATTTGTTTGATATTGAATCAAAAAATCAAATCCTAAAAGTTGGAATTGAAAACTATGAATTAGATGAAAAAGCATCTTATAAAGACTGGACTAAGTTTTCTAATGAAATATTCATGTTGTTTGAATTAAACAAGGAATCCAACCAAATTGAATATTACAGTCAACATCCATTTCATTTGTTACAAAACAAGGTATTTGCAGAGTTTAATCAAACACAGTTTAATGAAACATTAAACAGCATCATTAAGAACATTGAAATGGTAGATGAAAAATTAAGTTTCATCAGTTTGCCAATGACATCAACAAAATGGATTGATTTAATAGGTTTTTTTAGTCAAATTAATCAATTGTTTCTTTTTTATTTTTATGATTGCATTGAGTTGTTAGATTTGTTCTCCAATAAATATAAAAAGTTAATTGAAGATAAAAATTTATTGAATAGAAAGCTTAATGAATTGAATCAACTAAATAAAATTTACCCTTATTGGACTAGGGAGCTAAGTGAATCTGATGTAGTAAGCTCTTTAGAAATTATGTCAAAATATGAATCAAGATTTTTTAGATTTTTATATTCTAAATTTAAAAACACAGATAAAGTTTTAAAAACACATTATCAATTGCTTTCTCATTCTATTAAACCTAAGTGGTTAGATGTGTTGAAAAACAAAGAAAATCAATTCAAGTTGATTAAAGAAATTGAGGATTTAAATGAAAAATTTGAAAACACTTACCATACAAAAGACTTAGATCAGTTAATTAACTTAATCAAAGAGATAAATCAATCCAATTTCACTGAACCATTAACTTTTATCAAACAATTTAAAGGGGATGAGCTAAAAGAGTTAATGCAATTGACAGAACTTGTTACTGATACACAAAAGAAAATTTCAATGTTTTTGTATATTGACAACAACAATACAATAGTAGATATTGAAAAAAAATTAGACCAATTGAAGTCAAAAAATTTATATTTTCAAAAATACAAATTAGTATTCAGCGAGTTAAGTAATATTAATGAAAGTGTATTGAGAATGATAAAATACAACCCTTTGTCAATCATTGATATAGAATGTATATTGGCTCATAAATCCATTCAAGATCATTATTCAAAACACTACATTGATCAATACATGAATCAGGATGTTCTGGATTATTTGGTAAAAAAAATAGAAAATTTATACAACAGATTATTGGAGATAAATGGTAAAATGATTGTTGAAAGCCAAAAATTTAAGTTTAAAAAGTTAATTGAATTGTCGGAAACATCTGTTGCTGGGATGAGTGATGATGATAAACAATTAAAAAAGAAATTGATAGAAGCTAAGAAGATATTAGAAAATGAATTTAGCAAATCTATGAGGTATAAATCAATAAGAGATTTATCTACCAATGACTCAAGCTTATTAATTAAAGAAATAAAACCAGTATGGTTAATGAGCCCTTTAAGTGTATCAGATGCTCTGCCATTAAACCAAGATAATTTTGATGTTGTAATTTTTGATGAAGCCAGTCAAATTACCATTGAAGAAGGATTACCTCCAATATATAGAGCCAAGCAAAGCATTGTTGTTGGTGATGAAATGCAAATGCCACCAAGTAATTTTTTTGGTAGCAATTCTAGCCAGCAAGATGATATATGGCATCAAGAAACAGGGTATGAGTTTGAGCCTTTTTCTTTAGATGCAGATAGTTTTTTAGTTCAAGGTTCTAGGAAATTTCCTTCATTGATGTTAGGCTGGCATTATAGAAGCAAGCACGAATCATTAATAGGGTTTTCAAATGCTACATTTTATAACAATAAATTGTTAACTATACCTGATTTAAAAGACAATCAAAACAACAAAGAAGAAATAGTAATTAAAAATTCTAATTCAATGCAAAATATAGTGTCCTTAATCAGAGAAAAACCTATTTCTTACCATTATGTTGAAAATGGGATATATTCTCAAAGGACAAATGTGAAAGAGGCAGAATACATAGCTTTATTAGTAAAAGAACTTCTGAGTGAGAATAGTGGCGAAAGCATTGGAATTGTTGCATTTTCTATGGAACAACAAGAGGAAATTGAAGAAGCTATTGAAGCACTTTGCCAAAAGGATAAATATTTTGAAAACACCATTGAAGAAGAATTTAAACGGGTTGAAAACAATCAATTTGTTGGATTATTTATCAAAAATTTAGAAAATGTACAAGGCGATGAAAGGGATATAATCATCATAAGTACTTGTTATGGTTATGATAATAAAGGTAAAATGTTAATGAATTTTGGGCCAATAAATAAACGTGGTGGAGAAAAAAGGTTAAATGTGCTGTTTTCGAGAGCTAAAAAAAATATGTGTGTAGTTAGTTCAATCAAGTACTTTGATATAAAAAACGAATACAATGAAGGAGCTAATTGTTTAAGAAAGTATTTACAATATGCAGAGCTTGTTAGCAAAGGGGAGATTATTCTCGCAAATCAAGTGTTGTTAAGTATTCATTCAAAACCAAATAATGTTCTCAAAAACAAAGAAATTGTAAATCAAATTTCAGCCTTTTTGGAGTCAAAAGGATTTTATGTCAATAAATTGATTGGTCAAAGTGAATTTAAATGCCATATTGGAGTAAAACTTAATCAAATTGATAGCCATTACAAATTAGGGATTTTATTAGATGATGATCATCATTACAAAAACAAGGATATATTAGAGCAATATTTGTTAAAATTGGGTGTCATGAAATCTCAAGGTTGGAACATTTGTCAAGTTTTTGCAAAAGATTGGTGCAGAAATAGAGACTTTATTGAAAATATGCTGTTGACAAAATTGAGCAACAATGTAAATGATACCATTTTAAACGAAATTACCAATGATCCAATTCCTAAAGATGAAACGTTAATAGATTTAAATGATGAACCAATTTTTAGTTTTACTAATTTGTTGTTCAAAGAAGAAGATTTAAATAAGTTTTGGAAAATTGCTCAAAATGAGAATCAATTGATAATTGAATTTGGAAAAGTTGGGAATAAATCTCAAAGATTAATAAAAAAATATGAAAATGCTGAAGAAGCTAGTAAACAAAGAAGTAAATTGATAGAACAAAAGATAAAAATAGGATATGAATTGGTTGTTTAGTGTAAAAAATACACAAAATATTTTTTTATTTCAAAATTAAGTAGTTTTTTTGCGTAAAAATTACACAAAATAGAAATGTTAATATTAAATTTAGATAGAGAATTTAAACCATACATGGGTGAAGAAATCCAATTTGAATCCAGTGTGTTTTCAGGAGGAGAACCTCATGTAAAATTGAAATCTGAGATAGAAAACGGAACTCAAGTAACTGTCACCACTCGTATCAGATGTTTTAATGACTTTGGGATGTTATTGGTAGCAGTTGATGCTTTAAAAAGAACAGGTGCTGTTTTAGATAAATTGTTTATTCCCTATTTTCCGGGGGCAAGACAAGATAGATTAATGGTAAAAGGAGAGCCTTTGACTGTGAAATTGTACGCTGAATTAATTAATAATTTAGGTTTTAGAGTAGTTCAAGTGTTTGATCCACATTCTGAGGTTACTTCAGCTTTGTTAAATAATTGTGAAACAATTGTTAATCATCAATTTGTTTCTTTAACATTAAAAATGATAGGACATGATGTTTGTTTAATTTCTCCAGATGGTGGAGCCCTCAAAAAAATAGACAAATTGTCTAAATTTTTAGGTGGAATAGAAGTGATAGAATGCAGTAAAAAAAGAAATGTGATGAATGGTATGATAGAAGGCTTCAAAGTATATTCTGAAGATTTAAACGGAAAAAATTGTTTGATAGTAGATGATATTTGTGATGGGGGAGCTACATTTATTGGATTAGCCAAAGAACTAAAAATGAAAAATGCTGGTGATTTGTATTTAGCTGTTAGTCATGGTATTTTCAGTAAAGGAATAGAGGGTTTTGATTGTTTTAAATCTGTTTTTTGTACAGATTCTTTTAAACAGGTAGATTTCCCTTTAGTTGTTCAAATTAATCTTGCAAAAGTTTTGAATTAAGTATAAATCAAATTAAAACCTATGAAAGATATATCGGTTGATAATAGTAAGTTTTTAAGTTTAATTTTAAGACATAACCCAGGTTTAATTTCACTTGAGTTAGATGAAAATGGATGGGCAAATGTTGATGAATTAATTTTAAGAATGAACAATCATGGGAAATTCATGGATTTTGAAACTTTAAAAAATGTAGTAGAAAACAACAACAAACAAAGGTTTACTTTTAATCAGGATTTGACAAAAATTAGAGCAAACCAAGGGCATTCTATTCCTGTTGATTTGGAGTTGAATGAGGTAGAACCAGTTCGTGATTTATATCATGGTACAGTTCAAGATTTCATGGATGCAATATTAAAAGATGGATTGAAAAAAATGAATAGAACTCATGTGCATTTAAGCAAAGATATTGATACCGCCATTATTGTAGCACAAAGAAGAGGTAAGCCAATTGTTTTGCAAATTGATGCATGCCAAATGCATAAAGATGGATATAAATTTTATCTTTCTAAAAATGAAGTATGGCTTACAGATCATGTTTTACCAAAGTATTTAAAAATAAAATAAAAAATTTAAAAAATCAATTATAATGAATCCATTACTATTAACAGATGGTTACAAAGTTGACCACAGAAGACAATATCCTGAGGGAACAACATTGGTGTATTCCAATTGGACACCTAGAAAAAGTAGAATAAATAACATTGATGAAGTGGTTTTATTTGGGTTACAATATTTCATTAAAAAATACATTTTAGAAGATTTTCAAACCTATTTTTTTAACCAACCAAAAGATAAAGTAGTAAAAGAATACGCCCTAAGAATAAACAATTATTTAGGGGAAAATTCGGTTGGAACCAAACACATTGAAGATTTACACGATTTAGGCTATATTCCAATGGTAATTAAGTCTTTGCCAGAAGGTGCAAGTGTTCCTGTCAGAGTTCCTATGTTTACAATGTACAATACCTTGCCTCAGTTTTTTTGGTTGACTAATTATTTTGAAACATTAGTATCTGCCGTTGTTTGGATGCCGTGTACATCTGCAACAATTGCTAAGCATTACAGGAAAATATTAAACCAATTTGCCCTAGAAACTTCATCAATTCCATCTTTTGTAGATTGGCAAGGTCATGATTTTTCTATGAGAGGAATGGCTGGCATAGAAGCTAGTTTGATATCAGCTAGCGGTCACTTATTAAGTTTTAAAGGTACTGATACCATTCCTGTAATAGATTTTTTAGAAAAGTATTACAACGCAAATTCTTCTAATGAGTTAATTGGGGGCTCTGTAGCTGCAACGGAACATAGCGTAATGTGTATGGGGACTTTTGAAGACGAAATTGGAACTTTTAAGAGATTAATTTGTGATGTTTATCCAAAAGGAATTGTTTCTATTGTTTCAGATACTTGGGATTTATGGAAAGTGCTAACTCAATACTTACCACAATTAAAAAATGAAGTTTTAAATAGAGATGGTAAATTGGTAATTCGCCCTGATAGTGGTGACCCTGTTGACATCATTTGTGGAAATGATGAATCAACTAATTTAAACGAACAAAAAGGTGTTATCGAATTGTTATGGGATGTTTTTGGTGGTCTCACAAATGAAAAAGGATTTAAAGAATTAGATTCTCACATTGGAGCCATATATGGCGATAGCATCACCCCAGAAAGAGCTTTACTTATATGCGAAAGGCTAAAAAACAAAGGTTTTGCCTCAACCAATGTGGTGTTAGGAATTGGTTCATATACTTATCAATACAATACAAGAGATACTTTTGGTTTTGCAATGAAAGCTACTTATGGCGAAGTAAATGGTATAGGAAGAGAAATTTATAAAGATCCAATTACAGACGATGGTACTAAAAAGTCGGCAAAAGGTTTAATGAAAATTATCATTGAAAATAATCACTACAAATTAATAGATCAAGTCAATTGGGAGCAAGAAAAACAAGGTGAATTAATGGAAATATTTAGAGATGGAAAATTATTAGTTGATTGGAAATTGAGTGAAATAAGAGATAGGATTTGCCAATCTTAATCAGGCTTGATTTCATATTGGATTGAATTCAAATAAACAATCCCTCCCTGTATTTTAGCCTTTATACGATCGATAATGACCAGTTTTGGTATTTTGTTTTTGATTAATTTATCAAATTCTATCGTCCCATCTATTGAATTTAATGTTATTATAGAATCTTGATTAAATACAAGTACAGCATCAAAAGAAATAACATAAGGTTTTATTAAGCTGTCTAAAAATGGGCTTTCATAACTAACATTTAAGGTTAATTTTTCGGGGAGTTCTGAATAATTAATGCAGTTGGAAGCAATATTTAATTTCGTTTTTATTGATGGGAGATTAGTGTTTTCAAAATATTGTGTATCGATGTTTGTATATTTGTTGTTGAATGATTTTACAATGATTAATCCTGTTTTTTCATATAATTTGAAACGAGGATTCACCGAGTAAAGCGTTTTTGAAAGGGCTTTAACTTCTAGTATTTGAGGATGTAATGGCTTTATAAAATAATTGTTGCTATCTGGGCTATTTAATTGACAAACATTTGGTATGTTTATGTATAATTGATGGTGGTAAATAAGATTTATGATTGGATTTTGAGAAAGACATTGAGAAATGACACAAATTAAAAACATACTAATAAATCCTTTTTTATTCATTGTTAATATAATAACAAATTATTGTCTTTAATATTGTTGCCAATTCGTCGATTTTTTTATACAATAATTTTAGAAATTTAATTCTCATTTTGTACTAAATTTGTATCAATGGAAAACGAATATTTGGAAAGTGTCACTAAACAGTTTGAATATTACAAATTGTTAGGTGAAAAAACGTTCAATCAGTTAACAGAGGAACAGCTGTTTTGGAAATACAACGATGAAAGCAATTCCATAGCCACCATTGTCAAACATTTGTGGGGTAACATGTTGTCAAGATGGACAGATTTTTTAACAACAGATGGAGAAAAAGAATGGAGACAACGCGATGCTGAATTTGAAAATGATATAAACAGCAGAGATGAAATGTCATTAAAATGGGAACAAGGATGGTCCTGCCTCTTCAATGCATTATCAAGTATCAATGATCAAAACAAGGATGCAGTTATTTATATCAGAAATCAAGGACATAGCATTACTGAAGCCATCAATAGACAACTAGCTCATTACTCTTATCACATTGGTCAAATAGTATTTATAGGTAAAATGCTCAACAATCAAGCGTGGAATTCTCTTTCCATTCCCAAAGGCAATTCAAAAAATTACAATCAAGAGAAATTTTCTAAACCTAAAGAAAAGACTCACTTCACTGATGAATACTTAGAAAAAGGAAATGCCAATAAGCAACATTGGGAAACCATTTACAATGAAAAAAGCCCCGATGAAGTGAGTTGGACTCAAATCAAGCCAACTTCTTCGCTGAAATTATTAACCGATTTGCAATTAAACAAATCGAGCTCCATCATTGATGTTGGAGGAGGGGACAGTCTTTTAGTTGACAATTTATTGGATTTAGGATACAGCGATATTACCGTTTTAGACATTTCTGAAAAAGCCATCGAAAGAGCCAAAAAACGTCTGGGTGATAAGGCAAATAAAGTCAATTGGATTGTGTCAGATGTATTAGACTTTGTTCCTGATAGGTCATATCAGCTATGGCACGACAGGGCAGCATTTCATTTTTTAACAGAAGACAATCAAGTTCAACAATATTTAAATAAAATCAAATGCTCGAAAGTTCAATCCATTGTATTAGGAACATTCTCTACCAATGGACCTAAGAAATGCAGTGGTTTGGAAATTAAACAATACAATAAAGAGGCATTAGAACTGCTGTTTTCTAAAGAATTTGTGTTATTAGATGCTTTGATTGAACAACATAAAACTCCATTTGATACTGTTCAAGAATTTGTGTTTGTGAGTTTGCAAAAGAAATAAGTATTAAATCGTGACTGAATTTTACATAAGAAAAAGATTTGGTAATTATTTCTCAAGAGCTACAACTTTGCCTTTTTTGATACTGGTTGGTGCCTTTCTAATTTATTTGTTAAAAGATTTAAAAGTGAATTTAAAAGATGATTTACAATTTATTCTTTTACAATTGTACTTCGTCATTATTGTCTTTATTTTGTTTTTAGGGTTGATTATTTCTTTGATTGGTTTTGAAGGAGTTATAGTTGATTTTAAGTTAAAAGAAATACATTATTTCAGTCAAATTCTGGGTTTTAGATTTGGTAAAAAAATAGTAATGTTGTATTTAAACCAAAATTCTTATGTATTGATATTTACAACGAAGTACATAGATGATATTACCCCTTTGAATGCTTCTGATTCTTTTTATGAAGTGTCGGTTATTGACGAAAATTTAATTAAACATCAAATAATAGAAACATCAGATTACAATGAAGCAAAATTAGAAGCATATAAGCTAAGCAAATTTTTAGCCATAGAATTAAGAGATAAAATTAAAAAGTAATTTTAACAATGAATCATTTTCTTTTAGTTTTATTTCTACTTATTGCAAAAATATTTTTTCGCTTTTAAATTCTCGGGAAACAAACCAATCATCCGTAGCAGTACTTCCACCTACAGGATAATCATGAGAAAGGCAATTTAAATCGGAAAAGGCATTGTTGCTAGAATAAGTAAATTCATAATTACTAAGTGCGCATTTGCGGTATTGAACCCTACCATGTATTTGGCTAGCATTATCTAATCCACTGTAATACTTTGTTTGTGAAATAGTAAATGAAAAAGTAAAAATAATGAGTAAGATTAAAGTCGTTTTGTGTACATAATGTATTGAATTATATACTATAGATTGTATGCAATTAAAAATTGTTTGACATGTTGAAGCAACCATTTAAACTTTCTAATGTCAAAGAAGTAAACAAACCAAAATTTACAAATTGTACTGGCCACACAAAGAGTAAATAATTTTAACCATTTAAACAAAGAAAAACATGAAAATTAAACATTTAAAAGCCGGAATGATGATCATAGCCGTTGCTATCATCGCTTTAGTAGGCTGTAAAAAAGAAACAATTGCCCCTATTAACAACACTGAAAACACTGAAGCATTAACACCTGAAATGGAAGCATTAATGATTCAAGTGGACAATGAATTTGTAAACACTGAAGTACAAGGAGGGTCAGAAACAGAAGATTTTTACCTTGAAAACAACGGTGTTCCAGAAGAGTACGATCTCCAAGAAAGCTCAGCAGATGAACTAGATGCAAGCAGTGTAAAAAGAGGAATAGGAGTACCTAAAATCATTCGTTGTCTTAAAGATTTGAATTTAGACAAAGAACAAATAGTTAAAATTAGAAAATCTTTGAAAGAATACGAAGAGTGTAAAAAATCCATCATTGCCAGACACCACTATGCAATCAGACAATTAATGGATGTGTACAATGCCAAGTTAAAAACTTTGAAACAATCATTAGCTAATGGTAGAATTACTAAAGACCAATTTGTAGCTAAAGTAAAAGATTTAAGAGATGAATTAAACAAAGCTAAAAAAGAAATTACCATGAAAGCTCGTCTTGCGCTTAAAGATTGTTACAGTAAATTGTTAAGAAAATTACATTCCATTTTGAATGAAAGACAATGGAAAGCCTTTGTAGAATGTTATAGAAAATAAGCTTAAAAAAACT
This sequence comes from uncultured Flavobacteriaceae bacterium, assembly GCA_964450355.1. Taxonomy (GTDB): domain Bacteria; phylum Bacteroidota; class Bacteroidia; order NS11-12g; family UBA955; genus CAYVDH01. Next base: position 13,339 of record CAYVDH010000036.1, on the reverse strand, counting down.
AAAACACTAACGAAAAAAAGCCTCATGAATGTGAGGCTTTTTTTATGATGTATTGTTGATGAGAATTAAACCACGGTAACTAAACAATAATCTCTTCTGCCTTTTTGAGCTAAAATGTATTTGCCTTTAAATACATGAGAAATATTGATGTTAGAATTTAAATCATTTACTTTTTCTTTATTGATGCTGATTCCATTGGATTGCAATAGTTTTTTAGCTTCTCCTTTACTTGGAGTTAATTGAGTAATTTCGCTGATAAAATCGATAATACTAACACCTTGTTCAATGGCATCTTTGCTAATTTCAGCTTTGCTAATGCCTTCCATTGCACTTAAGAATGTGTCATCATCTATGCTTTCGAATTCCGAGGAGTTGCCCTTGCCAAATAATATTTCTGAAGCTTTTATGGCTTTGTTGTATGCATCCTCTCCATGAACTCTGATGGTCATTTCTTTGCCTAATTCTTTTTGTAAAATACGTGCACCTAGGTTTGCGTTGTGTTCATTTTCTAAAGCAACGATTTCTTCTCTGCTTTTTAAACTGAAAATCCTGTTGTAATTTAATACATCCACATCTGCTGCATTGAACCAAAATTGATAAAAAGAATAAGGACTGGTTTTTTTAGGGTCAAGCCAGATGTTGCCATTTTCTGATTTGCCAAATTTAGTGCCATCTGCTTTTTTAATTAATGGAGTAGTTAAAGCAAAAGCTTCTCCGCTTTCTTTTCTTCTAATTAGTTCTGTGCCGGTCACTATGTTTCCCCATTGGTCGCTGCCACCCATTTGCAATTGAACTTGGTGGTGTTTCCATAGGTAATAAAAATCGTATCCTTGCACCAATTGGTAACTGAACTCAGTAAATGACATGCCATTTTCCAATCTGTTTTTAACACTGTCTTTAGCCATCATGTAGTTTACAGTTATGTGTTTTCCTACATCCCTTATAAAATCTAGGAAATTGAAATTCTTGAACCAATCGTAATTGTTTACAATTTCAGCACTGTTTTCTCCACAATCAAATTTTAAAAATTTTTCAAGTTGTGCTTTTTGACAATTCAGATTGTGTTGTAATTGTTCTTCATTCAATAAATTTCTTTCAGCGCTTTTCCCGCTAGGGTCACCTACCATTCCTGTAGCTCCACCGACCAGTGCAATGGGTTTATGCCCAGCATTTTGAAAGTGAAGTAGGGTCATGATTTGAACCAGGTTACCAACTCCTAATGAATCGGCAGTAGGGTCAAATCCAATATAGCCTTTTACCATTTTAGAATTGAGTAATTCTTCGGTTTCTGGCATGATGTCTTGTAACATGTTTCTCCATCTAAGTTCTTCTACAAAATTGTATTTAACACCCATAGTTGATATTCATTAAAGCGGCAAAGATACTTTTTTCAATCGTTGCTTACAAATGCCATCATTGAATGATTCGTTTTTAATGGTTATCTTTGTTCACATTTTCATTTTGAATTTCATTTCACATTTCCATTACGACAGAAACCATAACCCATACCATGATGTTGGTTTGGTATTGCCTGATTTAGTTAGGAGTTTTACTAAAAAACATTTAACTCTTAATTTAAATGAAGATTACAATGAACAAGAAACTCAATTATTATTAGGTTGTCAAAAACACTTTCAAATAGATGCATTATTTCATCAATCTTACTTTTTCACATCAAGTGTTCAATCCATTTCAAATGCAATAGGCTACAATGCCACTTGGCCTCGCAAATTTTTTTTAAACCATGTATTAGTAGAAATTCTATTGGATAGAGTGTTGCTTGATAATAATTCCAAACTTTGTGATGAGTTTTATTTGCAATTAAAAACTGTTGATTTAGAATTGTTGTCTGAATTTTTAAGAAAAAATAATGTTGAAAACACTGACCATTTCATTCAAAGTTATCAGAAGTTTATTCAGATTTCATTCATCTATGATTATTTAGACAATAAAAAAATAATTACAGCGTTAAGCCAATTATATAAAAAAGTAGGCATTGATTATCAATTCACTGAACACAATAAACATTTTTTTGATGAAAATTTGCCAAAGCTAATAGAGATGATAAAGAAAAATGAAATAAAATTGACTAAAGAATTATACATTAATGAGGAGAATTAAAAAAGTTTTCGGAAATTTGCGGTTTATAATGAAATTAAAATTGTTATTGGGGTTTGCTTTGATTTATGCTATTACATCTGTAAATGCACAAAATGCGACCAAATATTCTAACGAGTTTTTACAAATTGGTGTGGGGGCTAGGTCATTAGCAATGGGCGGATCGTCTGTAGCCTCTACTCGCGATGTGTATTCAGGGTATTGGAATCCTGCTGGATTAACTGGAATTGATGGAAACTCGCAAGTATCGTTGATGCATGCAGCTTATTTTGCAGGCATTGCTAATTATGATTATGGGGCATTTGCTACTAAATTAAGTAATAACAATGCATTTGGTATTAGTTTGGTGAGGTTTGGTATTGATGGTATAGCTAACACATTTGATTTAATCAGAAATGGAGAAATTGATTATTCAAGGGTGACTTCATTCAATTCTACAGACTTTGCAGCCATTGTATCCTACGGACAAGAGGATGATTTAAACATCAGAAAATTTCGTCACATGGATTTTGCTTGGGGCATGAACATGAAGATTATCAGAAGAAAAATTGGGCCTTTTGCCAAATCTTTTGGTTTTGGTTTTGATGCTGGAATTAAATTAAAAAACGATGAAAAAAATTGGTCATTCGGCATAGTATTAAGAGATGCAACTTCCACGTTCAATAGCTGGAGATACACTTTTACTGATGCTCAGAAAGATGTGCTTGCAGCCACCCAAAATGCCATTCCACAAAATTCATTAGAAATAACTTTACCACGACTTTTATTTGGTGCAGCTAAAGAATGGGAAATAGACAATTGGTCAATATTAACAGAATACAATGCAGACCTTACCTTAGATGGGAAAAGAAACACATTGTTAAAAACAGATTTGTTTAGTATAGACCCATATTTAGGCGCTGAATTAGGGTATCAAATCAATGATAAAAACAAGGTGTTTTTCAGAACTGGATTCAATAACGTTCAAAAATACACCAACAAAAGTGGAAATCATATTTGGTCAGTGAGGCCCAATGCTGGAGTTGGAATTGTTTTAAATAAAATTACCATTGATTACGCCCTTACCAATTTATCAGCACTTTCAGGCAGCGGACCTTCTCTTTATAGCAATATTTTTTCTTTAAAATTAGAAATCAATAAATAAGATTGGGAAAAGAAATTTCATTGATTGTAGCTACCGATTTAAATTTAGGAATAGGATTCGATAATAAATTATTGTGGCATTTGCCTGATGATTTTAAATGGTTTAAAAAAAACACCATGAATAAAAGTGTTGTGATGGGACGAAACACAATGATTTCCATAGGTAGAGCATTGCCTAATAGACAAAATATAGTTGTTTCAAGTCAAAATACTGAATTGTTGCCTGGATTTGAATATGCAAATAATTTGGATGCAGCCATTGAAATGTCAAATACAAACGAAGTGATGATTATTGGTGGAGCTAGTATTTACAAACAAATGATGCCAATGAGTCATCGAATTTATTTAACTACAGTTCATCATCAATTCCCCGAAGTAGATGTTTTTTTTCCAGAAATACAATCAAGTGCTTGGAATGAAGTTTTTTGTCAATACCATCCTAAGGATGAAAAACACGCTTATAGTTTTGATTTTAAACTATTGGAAAAGCGTTAATAGTTTCCAATCATAAAAATACAGGGTAACTTCTCTAATACAATATCATTTTGTCTCCACCAATTTACTGGATGGCTGATAATTGTTTCGTTATTTCCACTGATATCCAATGCTATACATAAACCAGTTTTGGGCTGTAATGTCATGATCAAATCTTTCAGCAATTGGTTGTTTCTATAGGGAGTTTCAATAAACAATTGAGTGCAATTATGGTTGATGAGTTCTTTTTCTAAATTGATTATTTCTGATTTTCTCTCGTTTGGTTTGGGTGATAAGTAGCCATTAAATTTAAATTTTTGACCATTGAACCCACTAGAGCCCAATGCCATAAAGATAGAGGAGGGTCCAGCTAAGGGTTTAATTTGATAATGGTTATTGCTAGCTAAATGAACCACTTTTGCACCTGGGTCGGCAATGCACGGAAATCCAGATTCAGACATCAAACCTACCAAGTTGTTTTGATTCAGAAAATGCAATATTTCAGCGCCATTGAATTCGTGTTTATTTAATTCTAAGATTTCAATGTTTTGAAGAGGAATAGGATGGTTTATTTGTTTTAAAAATTGCCTTGCTGTTTTTGCATTTTCTACAATAAAGTGGCAAATTATGGAAACTATTTCTCTATTCCAAGTCATATCCACCGAGTCCGAAATAGGGGTGGGTATAAGATACAGGACATTTTTCTGTAAAATTTTATTTTTAGGCATAAAAATTGCAACAATATTATGTAAATTTGTCCGTTAAACGTATTTTATGAAATTTTATAAAACAGTTTTTTTAGTTTTCTTTAGTATTCTTACCATCCAACTTATTGCTCAACCCTACGGAAATGAGTGGATAAACTACAATCAAAAATACTTTAAAATTAAAGTAGTAAAAAAGGGGGTTTTCAGAGTTTATTACAATGCTTTAGTTCAGCCTGCCATAGAAATGGGTTTTAATGATTTATCATCTGTTAATCCCAGAAAATTTCAAATGTTTCACAATGGAGTTGAAATTCCAATCTATGTTTCTGGTGAAGCCGATGGAATATTCAATATCAATGATTTTATTGAATTTTATGGAATGCCTAACGATGGTAGCTTGGATAAAGAATTGTATTCTAACCCCAGCGATCAACCTCAATCAAGTTTGAGTTTATATTCCGATTCATCGGCATATTTCCTCACCTTTTTATCCAATGCTTCTCCAAACAATGGTTTGAGAATGACTACGTTTTCATTCAATGATTACAGTTCAATACCTGCATTAACCTACTGTTTAAGTGAGCAAATCTATAATTTTTACAACCATTACAACGAAGGGCGTTCATTTTTAATTGGCACAGATGAATCCAAGAATCCAGAGTATGTTCAAGCAGAGGGAGTGTGTAGCACTCCATTTGGTATAGGATTGAACTCAGGAGTTTTTCAAAGAATAGAAACCTTAAATCATAAGTTTTTAAGCACGAATGGGCCTGCACCAAAATTAAGTTACACTTTAGTAGGGTTAAACGACAATAGATTTTACAACATAGATCACCGCATTTCAGTTGGAATAGGTTCTACCAATGCCAGTTTCAATCAACTATTTGATACTTCATTCAATGGGTATTCAATCATCAGAAAAACGCATAATTTGTCAAGAACCGATATGGGTGCAGACAATTCGTATTTAAATATTGAAGCAAAATTCATAAACAATGTCCCTTATCAAGCTCATGCCGTCTCAGAAATCAAATTTCAATACCCTAAATTATTTAATCTTGATTTTAAATCCACAGAACATTTTTCAGTTGAATCTTCCAATACAAACAGGCACATTGAATGGGAAAATTACCCTGCTAGCAAAAACAAACCCATTGTATATGATTTAAGTTCAGGCAAGCGAATAAGAGCTGAAAAAATTGCTGGGAATAAAGTGAGATTCTTTTTACCATCTTCTACCAACATGACTGATTGTTACCTTGCAGACAGTATGGATGTGGTAGTACTTTCCGATAAATTCATAGAACCAGCCATGAGTGATGTGGTTTTGGATAAAGAATTGTTAAAATTCAATCCTAATAACAACAAAAATAGATTTAAAGTGACATTGTTAACTAACAACTCATTTGTAGGTGAATACACAGGAAAATATTTGCAATATAAACAATCTTATACCACCGCTAACCTGGTTACAGTTCAGCAATTGTACAATAATTTCTCTTACGGAGTTGCACACCCAATTGCCATAAGAAGGTATTTGAAATTTTTATTAGAAAATGGGGATACTACTCTTAAACATTTATTCATCGTAGGTCGTGGAATTCAAAATGATCAAATGAGATTGAATGCAGTTGAACATTTAAACATGGTTCCAACACTTGGAGTTCCCCCTTCTGATAATATGTTTGCCTCTGGAATTAATGGTTCGGGTGTAGCTCCAGCAATTGCCATAGGTCGTTTAACCATTGACAAACCTATTCAATTAGGCATTTACACTCAAAAATTAATTGACATGGAAAACAATGCCGATGCTTTATGGAAAAAAGAAGTTTTACATTTAGGTGGCGGTAGCGAAGGAAACCAAGCCAAAGATATAAGAAACCGTTTAAATGCCATAGCTGGACATGTTACTGGAGCTCCATTTGGAGGCTATGTTACAACGTATTCTAAGTCTGCATCAGGGGTTAATGAACCTTTCTTAAAACAAAAAGCCATAGATCATGTCAACTCAGGAAAGCAATTGGTGACTTTTCTTGGTCATGCTAGCTCTACTGTAAGTGATATTGATTTAGGAGATACTTCTGAGTACAATAATTTCCCAAGATACCCTATCTATTATTTTAATGGATGCAGCACTGGAAATCCATGTTTATATCCTCCTGTAAACTCAAAACTGCCTTCTGAAAATTCATTGAAATCAAATAGAAAAGGGGGAGTAGCATTTATTGGCCAAACCAGTTTAACAGAGTTAAACCATGTTTACAGTCAAATGAATGAGTTTTATAGATTGACTTTTGTAAAAAATTACACCAACGATTACACTGTGGGCGATGCTGTTAAAGACATGTTGTTTAATACACAACCAAGTTTAAATGACGAATTAAAAAAGATTCATACTCGTATCTTGTTTTTGCAAGGTGACCCATCCATCAAAATGTATCAGCCTTTAAAACCAGATTATGCAATCAATAACAGCTCTTTTTTCTTATATCCTAAAAATTTGACATCCATCAGCGATTCGTTTGCATTAGCTGTTATCATAGAAAATTATGGGAAATATGTGACAGATTCCTTTAACATTAAAATTGATAGAACATATCCCAATAATTTTTTAAATGTGACTTACACATTCAGAACAAAGGGCGTAAAATACCGTGATACAGTATTTTGTTACATCAAATCTAAAGACGTAGCGACATCGGGCGACAATAAATTTTTTGTTCATGTCAATTACGATCAAAAAACTGACGAGTCCTATTACGCAAATAATACGGGGACATACAATGGATTCATTCCAGGCAATGGCATCAATTTAATATATCCCAAACGCTATGACATCGTTTCAAGGTTAAATAATGATACTGTTAATTTGGTAGCACAAGCTTTGAATATTTTTGAAACCAACAACCAATTTGAATTTGAAATAGATACTTCACATTTGTTTAATAGTCCTTGGAAAAAAACACAATTGGTAGGTAACATTGTTGGTCAATTAAAATCATATAAAACCAAATTATTAGGAACCAGAGACAGCATTGTGTATTATTGGAGAGCCAGATTGGCTAATCAAAGTTCTCAAACAGGAGGTTTTTGGGTTGATAGAAGTTTTATTCATATATTTGATAATGACGAAGGTTGGTCTCAATCTCACTTCCCTCAGTTTTATCCAAGTTCTAAATTGAACAGAGTGTTATTGGACACTTTAAAAAGAAAGTTTGATTTTTCCCTTAATTCTGAATATTTATATGCCAATTGCCGTCTTGACCCATATCCAAACTACGGTGTAAAAAAAGGAGGTCATAGTGCACAGTCATTCACCATTGGTGCTCCATATTCAGGAATAGTATGCGTTGCATTTGATAAAAACACATTGGAGCAAATGCAGCTGCCAGATATATACAATCCTGCAGCATATACATTTAATTCTGGTACTGGTCAACCTGATTATTTAGAAAATGTTTATAAATATTACAATTTCACCATTGGATACCCTTCTGGTAATCCACAATTTCCTCGATGGGTGGATTCATTGCCAGATGGAACTTATGTTGGAATATGTACCAGGTATGGCTTAAATAAAGCTACTTGGACTCCCGAAGTGATTACTGCGTTTGAAAAATTAGGAGCAAGGTTGCCACGAATCATGTCTAATGACCCACATGTAAGTTATGCCATGATTGGTAGAAAAGGTGAGGCGCCAGGTTGGGCAGAAGAAGATACAGGGGTTTGGTATTTAAACAATGATTTAAGTTATGTGGAAATTCAAAAAGAATTAATTGGCAAATACAATAAAGGCACAGTAAAATCAGAATTAATTGGACCTACTAATCACTTTGGAGGTTTGTATTTCCATACCAAAGCAATGGAAAATGGTTCAAGTGATAATTTTTACATCAATGTTCACGGAGTGTCTAATGCAGGTAAAGATACAGTGCTGTTTAACAACGTCAGAAAAGATGCCTTTGATTTAAGTTCGGTAGATACTAAGCGGTTCCCTTATTTGTACCTCGAAGGAGTATTTGAAGACATAAAAACATACACCCCGCCACAACTTAAACATTGGAGAGTGACAAGTTTTGAATTACCTGAAGGGACATTAACTACACAAAAAACAAACGATGTATGGCGTGATTCACTAAAACAAGGAGAGGAATTTAAATTTGCATTGTCATTTGAGAATTTTTCTAAAAAATCATTTTCTAAAAATTTAAAGTATTCTGTCAAAGTATTTAATATTGACACAAAGGACACGGTTTATGATTCTGTTTATGTCCATACAGACAGTTTGAGACCAAATCAATTTTTTACAGTAAATACAAATTTTTTCACCCACAAATTCAGAGGAAGGTATGCCTATTTTGTGAAAGTGAATTTTGATGCCAACAACCGAGCCGAAGTTCCTGAATTAACATTGTCTAACAATGCAGCAATAAGATATTTCGAAATCATTGAAGATAAAATCAATCCTTTACTCGATGTCACCATCAATGGCAAACACATTAGCAATGGTGAAATAGTATCTGCAAATCCTACCATAGTCATTAGCAGTAAAGATGAAAATACTTTCAGTTGGCAAACCGATACCAGTGGAATTAAAATATGGTTAAAACGCCCAAATAGCAACACCTTTGAAGCCATTGATTTTGCAACATACAATGTTAAATTTTTCCCTGCAACCGATAAAAATAACGTTGCTAAAGCAGAATTTTCGCCTAAAAATTTAGCCGATGGTATATATACTTTAAAAATTCAATCCAATGACATGAACGATAACAAAGCGGGTAATCGTGAGTATCAAATAAATTTTCAAGTGGTGAATGAACAATCAGCTACTAATTTCTATCCATATCCTAATCCTTTCACAAGCAACATGCGTTTTGTGTTTACATTAACAGGAAACGAAGTGCCTGATTACATCAACATCAAAATCATGACCATTCAAGGGAGGGTAGTAAAAGAATTAAACAAAGATGATTTGGGTAACATTACCATAGGAAATAACATCACCGATGTGGTATGGGATGGAACAGATGAATATGGCGACAGATTGTCTAATGGAGTGTATTTGTACACAGTAACCATTAAAAAAGATGGTAAATTAATCACACAAATATCAAGTGATAATGTTAGCAACGATTTAAACGAAGACAAAGCAAACAACGAATTGTTTAAAAATTACACAGGAAAAATAGTGTTATTGAGATGATGAATATGATCAGAAAAATAGTTTTGTTTTTGCCTTTATTTATTTTCTTTGGGTTTGAAACATTAAATCCTGACAAAAAAGAAAGTAAACACAGCGCAAACGACATGATATTAAATGGTTACCATCAATTGCCCAATGTGATATTTTGGCGAAAAATCATGAATTTAAGCAAAGATAGTTGTTTGTTAAATATTCAAATGAGCAGGAATATTTTATGTGTCTATCACGTGGATTCATGGGCAAGAAAATCACCTGAACAAAAACTTAAATTTGCAGACAGTTTAAAATCTAAGTTAGGCATTTCAGATTCAAATAAAGTAGTAGGTACATCAGGTAAAAGTTTCTTTTATTTGTTTGAAAAAGTAGCTGATAAAATACCAAAAGGGATACAAGCATTTGAGGACAATGGGGTAGATGGATTTTATGCTAAAGCCATCTTGTTGATAGAAAGTCCTAATCAACTGCAAAAATCGAATGTTGGCGCATATGGTCCTTTTCAATTAATGAAAGGTGTGGCCAAAATGTATGGATTGAAAGTCAATAAAAAAGTAGATGAGAGAGCCAATTTTAACCGCAGTGCTTATGCGGCTAGTGAACTAATAAAGAATGTGTGTATCCCCAAAACCAAAGAAATGTTGAATTTACATCAAATAGAATTCAATGAAACAGATTTGTGGTTTAAATTGTTGGTAATGCACAGTTACCATGCGGGCAGTGGAAATGTCTATAAGGCGTTAAATGCCATACCTGTTAAGAAAAAAGGCATGGAATTGATTTATCAATTGTGGAACACTCGTATAGGAAGCTTTCAATCCGCCTCACAAAATTATTCGCAATTGATATTGGCAGCTTACTTAGAATACCATGAAAGAGTGGAGCTCAAACAGATTAAAACAGACACCATAAAATCAAAATAATAAATTTGTGGAAGGGTTACACCTAAGCTCTACTAAGACTGGGTTAGACTCATTATTAATACTCTGCTAGTATCTGTTATACCTAGAGGTAGGTTTTACCATCCTGTATGCTTGCTACCCACATGAGAAAAGGGATTTTAATTCTTTAAATTTTCACACTAAGAATTTAAAAAAAAGAGTTTGAAAAAGCATTCAATTGTCTTTAAAGGGATGAAAATTTTAATTTGGAAAAGACGTTTCTAATTGCTTAATTTGTAATGTATTAAACTTGTTTTTAAATTATATTGATGTGACTCAAGGGCACGAAGTGTGTTTAAAACTATAAACAATCTAAATTCTTAAACCAATATAATTTTTAGTTGAATTACTATTTCTTTTGAGTTGTTTATTTCAAAAAGAAAAGATGCCACTTTTATGATATTAGCTTTTGATACCCATTATATAAGCAACAAAGCAAAAACAGTGTGTTTAGCTTTTGAAAGTTGGGCAAAAACAGAAACTTTTGAAGTTTATACAGAAACATTAGATGGGGTAGAAGATTACATTTCAGGAGAATTTTATAAACGAGAGTTGCCTTGCATTTTAAGTTTGTTAAAAAAAATTAAGTTAGAATTATTAGAAGCAATCATAGTTGATGGATTTGTTTATTTAGATGATTTTGAAAGGTTGGGTTTAGGAGGGCGATTGTATGAGAGTTTAGAATCTAAAGTGCCTGTCATTGGGGTAGCAAAAACCAATTTTGCCTCAATTGAAAAAAACAAAAGGGCGCTTATCAGGGGCAAGAGTAAGAATCCTTTATACATTACAGCCATAGGAATTGACTTAGATACAGCAACAGAATTGATACAACAAATGGGAGGAGAAAATAGAATACCAACAGCATTGAAAAAATTAGATACTTTGACCAAAGAAAAGAGCATTGACAGGTAGTAAAGTGGCTTATTTAATGCATGTTGAATATTGTTTTAATCTATTTATTTGTTCATTAGGTTGTTTTATGACATTAATTATCAACTATTTAAATCGTTTTTCAATAAACAACTTCGTTAAAACCGCGAGATTTGTTTAAAATCTCGCGGTTTTTAAATATATTTGAATGTTTTTTAAGAATAAAAAAGAATGATTGAACAAGCTCCAAATATAATTCAGAGAGAACAAACATTAAAGCTAATAGAAAAGCTTCAAAAAAATGGAGAATTGCAAAAAATTCAAAATGAATATTTATACTGGGACAAAATAAAATATAAAGCTAAAGATTGTTCCCCTGTTGAATTGTGGAGTGAAATAAAATTTTTTAGAACATTCGGAAGAAAAGAAATTAAATTTCAATCTTATAAATTTAGTTTTGTTTTAACAGATTACATTCAAAAGTTTTTACATTTATTTGATACTTTAATAGGTAGTGAATTGTTGATTAATATAGGTGTTGAGGACAATGAAAAATATAAGTTCACAGTTAGTTCATTGATGGAAGAAGCCATTTCAAGTAGTCAAATGGAAGGTGCTAATACTACAAGGAAAGTGGCTAAAGAAATGATTAAGCAAGAGAGAAGGCCTAAAAACAAGTCTGAGCAGATGATATTAAATAATTTCATTACGATGAAACACATTGTTCAAATTAAAGATGAAGAATTGACAGTAGAGAATATGTTGAACATTCACAAACTAGTAACAAATAATACATTAGAAGAAAGCAAGGATGAGGGAAAATTCAGGGAAAACGATGATGTGCATGTTGTAAATCATGCCAATAGTGAGGTTGTTCACATACCACCACCTCAATCTGAGCTAAAATCACTCATAAATGAACTTTGTTTGTTTTTTAATGCAGATACCGAAGAATTTATTCATCCTGTAATCAAAGGAAGCATTATTCATTTTATGATTGGTTGGATACATCCTTTTACAGATGGAAATGGAAGAACTGCAAGGGCTTTGTTTTATTGGTACATGCTCAATAAAGGATATTGGATAACTGAATATTTATCCATATCAAGAATTATCAAAGATACAAAAACTCAATATGAAAAAGCCTACTTATATTCAGAAATAGATGACAATGATTTGACATACTTCATTAACTATCATATCAAAACGATTGAAAAAGCTATAGATGCATTAAATGTTTATATAAAATTAAAAAAGAAAGAAACTGTAAAAGCAGTCAAGTTTATGAAAATTCCTGGTGTAAATGATAGGATGGCGCAAATTTTAAATACAATACAAGACGACCCACATAAAATTTTAAATGCTAAAGAAATGGAATCAACGTTCAACGTGTCAAATTATACTGCTAGAGCAGATTTAAGGGCTTTGGTAGAGTTAGGGTTTTTAGAGAAAATACAAGTGAATAAACAAAAACAAAATTTTATAAAATCATCAACTTTTGAAAAAACATTGTATAAATACAAATTGTAGTATTTAGAATAGTTAATTGTGTTATTATGCCCTTATTCATTTCAAATAAATGATGAACAAAATTCTAAAGCCAACAGCGATTCAAGTTGTCGTTTTTATATTATTAATAATGCCATGTATTATTTACGTGATCATGTTAAGTTTATCAAATCTTTTTGGTTTAATAGAATTTTTTATCTTTCTTATTTTCTGTATAGCTTTCTTTTTTATCACATTTATAATTGATTTTTTTTACAGAACTAGACTTATGATGTATTCAATAACCTTGATTGTCGTATCCATCATCATGATGTTTTTATCTGTTCCTTATAGTCAATACCTACAGAATAAAACAATGGATATAGGTAATAATTTGG
>CAYVDH010000035.1:0-23464 GCA_964450355.1 uncultured Flavobacteriaceae bacterium | reverse complement strand
AAATTCTGTCTTATCAAACTAAATTATCTGATTCAGATTTAATAATATATTTAAAAACAATTAATAAAATACAAAATGAGCTAAATAAATTAACAAAGGAAGTAGGATTTGGATTTTCAAATTATCGAAATTTTATTGTTTTAGCAAAATTAAAAGGAAAACTATATGAGGGTAACAATAATTATGATAGTGCTCTTTATTATTATGATTATGCTATACATTTAGCAAACAAAAATATTTATTTTAAAAACTCTGTAAATACATCAGAATTAATTGGCTACATTTTTGATATTTATTATTATGAACTTAACAATTACCATGAAGCATGGTATTATATAAATGAACAATTAAAAATAAATTATTTAATATTTGGCAATAATTCCTTTTCATACTTAAGTAGTTATTCAGATATGGTGCAAACTTTATTTAAGCTTGGTTTTATCAAAGAAGCCATAAGTAATCAAGAAAATTTGTCTAATTTTGTAAATAAATTACAATACAAAGATTGGAACAAGGAAAAATTATTATCTGAAGAGAAAAATTATTTCAATTTTATTTTCTTTAAGGCAGTTCAATTCAGTAATTATGCAGATTTTTATAAAGATAAATTAATTAATAAGAAGGCTTCAGAGTTTTATAATTTATCTAATGATCTTATTGAAAAAAATAACCTACAAAAGGAGGCTAATTTTGAGAAAATCTATCAGAATAACTTATTACAATTAGTTGAAATATTACCAAAATCATCTAAATCTGACGATATTATTAAAGTTATCTTTAACTATTTAAAAAGTCCAAACACTACTCCTTCTGAAAAAAGTTATACTTACCTAAAGTTAGCTAATATTTACTTTTTAAAAGATATCTCATCAGCATATTTAGATTCTGCATTCAAATATTTAGAATTTAGTGAATTTTCTAAATTTAAATATGTTGCATACTATGACATAAAATCAAAAATTAGTTTTATGAAAGAAGATTACAAAAATACTATTACATACTTGAATAAAGCGAGTGAGTATTTTAACAACGATACATTCTTACTCAAGACATATCAAAACAGCAATAATTATTCTTTAACAAAGGGCATTTCTAAAATAAATCTCAACATAGGTGGAATTGAAGAAATACTTGTTGCAAATGATAGAATTATTAAAGAGTATATAAATGAAAATAATTTGTTTAATGAGGAATATTCATTTATAAGAATAAATAATTTGAATCATCATTTTGATAATTTTTATAACGCACAGATAATGAGTAATAGCCCATTATTATTAGCACTCAATTATAAAAATTTACTTTTTAGTAAAAGTTTTCTATTGAAAAACTCTCTAAATAATGCGAAGAATACGCTTGACAATGATAAAAAAATGTTATTTTATTATAGAAAATTACTAAAAGATTCATTATATATACTAAAAACTAAAGGCGATAATGCTACTTCCGTTGATATAATTAATGAAATAAATATTACAGAAAATAAATTAAAAAATTCATTATTTAAGAACGAGAAATATTATTTTAAAGAATATACAGATTTATTAAATTGTTATAAATTTATACCCATTAATTCTATTTCAATTGAATTTTCTTACAATGAAAAAAAAAATAATAATTTAATCGGTTATTATGACTCTGCTATATATTCATTTTATTCTAATACAAATACAAATAATTTAAAATTTTCGTATTTGTTTGATTCTAAAACAATCAGAAAATTTAGTAAATTCAAACCCAATCAAATATATAATAATGAAATGTTTTATAATAGTTTCAAACCTTTCATTTCTTCCATAACAGAAAATATTGAAACTATTTATTTTTCACCTGTAGGTATTTTAAATAATTTTAATATTAGTGCTATAAAACTTGGAAATGACGAATATTTAATTGAAAAATATAAAGTACACCAAATGTTTTCTACTTCATCCTTAATTGAAAAAAGTAAGGAACCTGAAAAAGGACCTAT
Organism: uncultured Flavobacteriaceae bacterium; assembly: GCA_964450355.1. Taxonomy (GTDB): domain Bacteria; phylum Bacteroidota; class Bacteroidia; order NS11-12g; family UBA955; genus CAYVDH01. The sequence goes on along the minus strand of CAYVDH010000035.1, from coordinate 21,492 downwards.
TTTTCTTTTTGGAGGCATAGATTACAATTTAAACTATATTACAAATACTAATAATTATTCTAGCACTTTTTCTCTGTTAAAAAGTATAGATCCAAATGTTAAAGCAAATAGAGGTAGAGAGTCATCATGGTCTTACCTTCCTGGTACTAAAAAAGAAATTAATGATATCTCAATATTATATTCAGAAAAAAATATTACGTATGAAATAGTATCAGGAAAAGAAGCAACAGAGGAAAGATTTAAAAAATTAGATGGAAATAGTCCTAAAGTTCTGCATCTTGCCACTCATGGCTATTTCTTTGAAGATATTAAAAAAACAAAGGATAGTATAAGAGATTTTAACTTAGACTTAAATCACAGTTTTGAAAATAATGAAGACCCTCTCATTCGCTCTGGTTTAATATTAGCAGGTGCAAATGAATCTTGGACTGGTAAAAGTACAAAAGCTAAAGAAGATGGAATATTAACTGCTTTTGAAATTTCTAATATGGATTTATCAAATACAGACCTTGTAGTGCTAAGTGCTTGTGAAACTGGATTAGGTGATATTAATGCTAGCGAAGGTGTAATAGGATTGCAAAGGGCATTTAAATTGGCAGGTGTTAAATATATTATTATGAGTTTATGGAGTGTTCCCGACAAGGAGACTTCAGAATTTATGACAACTTTTTATTCTTATTGGCTTGAAGGAAAATCCATACATGATTCTTTCAGAGATACTCAGTTAAAGATGATAGAAAAATTTAGAAATCTACCTGAAAAATGGGCTGCCTTTGTCCTAATTGAATAATAAAAGATAATATTTAGAACACTAAGCAAATCTAATTTTATACTCTATAATACTCAAGATGGTTAGGTCAGAATAGATGTTTTATAAATGATGAAACCAAAAAGGCATAACAGGAATTTTGATAGGTCAAAATCAGTTGTAAGTGAGCGTAATATTAATGTTTTTAAAGAAAGAAAATTATAGAAAAATCAAGTTGTTCGAAAATTCTGAACAACTCAAAAAAGACTTTATAAACATAAGTAAAAATAGAAAACTAGAAATTGAAAATGCAAAAATAGCAGCCACATACAAACAAAAAATAAATGGCTTCAACAACAAAAAAGAACTTGAACTCTTTTTAGCTGAAGAACCTCAAGTAGAATATTCTACAAATTTGAATTTATCAACTTCTCAGCCATAATTTTCCCTTCTCTTACAGCATAATTAGTCCCTCTATCTTCTGGGTATATTTGTGCCATGGTATTAATCAATACATTAGGTAAAGGTGTTGTTTGAGGTGGTATTATTTTACTATAATGTAAGGTTACTAACGGCTGTGAATAGGCATCTTTCCATACATGGTAATCCATTACCCATGAGGTATCAAAGGCTGGAAACATTTTTTGGATAAAAGGTATGGCATATTCATAAAATTCTTTTTCAGTCATATTATACAAAGCCTCATCAGTAGGCAAATACTTAGATAAATAAACAATATGTCTGCCTTTGTATGTTTCTACAGGCTCAAAATTGGTGTGCTCTATTACACCCACAAAAGGAAAGCCTGGGTCGTTGACATTCAACCAATAAATTTTACTTAAACTTTGATTTAATTCTAATGTTAAACATACATTGCCTATGTATTGTACTTGATGTAAACTATCATAATACGTTTTATCTACATGGCTTTTCATTATTTTAGCAATTGCTGGAAAAGGAATAGTTAAAACCGTTTTATCTGCTTTAAATTCCTCACCGGTAGCAGTTTTTATGCTCTCATTACTTACCTCTGCTATTTCTTTATTCAAATGGATAGTGCCACCATTTTTTTTGATTTCATTTACCATGCTTTCTGCAAGCGAGGCAAACCCACCCTTGTAATAAGCCAAACTTTCTTTTCCTTTTTCATCTCTGCTGCTACCTCTTAATTTCAATTTATTCCAAAACCATACAGCCGAAACATCTTCTGCATATCGCCCAAATTTACCTTTTAAAAGGGGCTCCCACACTACCTGATAACCTTGTTGGCCGCATATTTTCACTAACCAATCTTTTGCAGTAATACTTTCTAATTTCATCCAATCTTTTACCACCCTTACTTTTAGTACTACAAATCCCAATCGAATACGGTTGATAAAGTTCAGTGGTTTAAATTTCAATAAATCTAAAGGCGAACTTAACTTAAAAAAATTATTGGCATAATACATCCCATTATTACTTGGGCGAATGATAATATTCTCCTCACAATTCAAATCTTTTATCAAATCCATAATAGACTTATCACTCGTAAACCAATGGTGGTAAAATTTTTCTAAATTTTGTCCATTGACTTTGTATGAACCAGCTAATCCTCCAACATCTGAATCTTTTTCAAATACCGTGACTTTAAAACCAGCTTTACTTAAATAGTAAGCCATTGTTAAACCAGTAAAACCTGCACCTATGATATTAATAGATTTACTCATTGCAAGGCAAAGGTATTACATTTTTAAAAATAATTGTTTATGAATGAGATGTAAACATCACAGGATAGAATAGCATATAGTCTAAATCTTTAAAAATTTTTATTTAATATTGCATTCACTATATTCAATTTATAATGGCTAAAAAAGTTACAATTTCCAATACTAACAGTAAACCAAGTACAAAAAAACCATTGAATAACAATAAGCAGTCTTTCATTGAAAAACATGTGTTTAAATTGGTTGTATTGATTGCTATCGCAGGATTAATCATCAGATTGTACCGAATTGGTTATTTATCATTATGGGTTGATGAATACATGCACGCAATTGCAGCAATCAATGGAAAATTCAAACATGGTGAAAACAACGGAATACTCTTAACATGGTTCAATACAATTTTTGCTTACATATTTGGAAACACAGAATTTTCAATGAGATTACCAGTAGCTATTTTAGGTTCAGCTTTAATTATCACAGTTTATGTATTAGCAAAGAACTTATTAAATTATAAATTGGGTTTGATGAGTGCAATTTTAGTCACTTTTTCGATGTATTTAATTTTTTGGAGTCGTGTAGATAGACCATATGGCATGGTATCTACTTTTTATATCCCTTTGCTTCTTTGTTTGTGGTTAATGTTGGAGAAAAAAGGAAATGAAACTTCTGATTTTTGGGTTAAACTTGGCATCAACAAAAGGTATTTATTATTACTGTTTCCAGCACTTATCTTATCGATGATGAGTCAATTAATTTGTTTTTTATTTATTTTTACTGCTGGTTTTTATGGTACATTCAATGCCATAGAATCTTGGGTTAAAAAAACCTCAAATCCATTTAAAATAAATGGTTACAACATTCTTTTTTATTTGAATGTGATTGCCATAGTGTTAATGTTTACTCCTATGAGCAATGTATTAATGCGACCTATAATTGAGCTGTTTTTACCTCCTAATATTGCGACCCTCATATTGCCAGATATGAAAGCAGTATCCATTGCATTTCAAGGTGAAAAATGGATGCAATCGTTTGATAAATATATCAATGTAGCTGATGCAGATTTTAATTTTGTTCCTTTACTAGGATGGTTAGGGTTTGTATTGGCTTTAATTAAAGATAGAAAAGTAGGTTATTTTTTAGTTTCAAGTTTTGTTATTCCAGTATTGTTAATGGGATTTATTTTCAGAGAACCAGCCCATGCTAAATATTTATCTTATATATATCCTGTCTTTTTAATCAGTGCAGCTTACTCTTTATATTTTATTTCCAATTATGTTATTAAATTAATTAACAAAAATTACGACACTAACAATTCAACTTATAAAACTATTTGCAATGTTTCCTTTGTATTATTGATGTTGACATTTGCAAAAACCAAAGAAATTAAAGGAATGTTAAATACCGAAGTTCATGGCAATGTTGTACCCCCTGAAATATCAGAAATTCATTTTGTAAACTGGAAACAACCATGTGAATTCATTAAAAGCTCTTTAAAACCTGGAGACATTATCATGTCAACAGTACAAGATGCACCTAAATTTTATTTTAAAGCTGATTCGGTAGTGTGGTTCCGACAAATGCACTTCGATGCAAAAGAAAAAAAATATGTACCAAACAAGCCTGAACAAAGAAAAAACAGTGCATACACCTATGAGCAATTGGTTAAAACCTATGAAAACAATGCCAGAGGTTGGTTGTTAGCAGATTATTATTTTGATAATGCGCTTACGGACCCTAAAGCAAAACAATTTGTTGAAGAGAATTTTACTTACCACTTTGAAGGAAATAGCGATGGAGCTGTTAAAGTATTTAGTTGGGATAAAGCCAATCCTAAAAAATACCAATCAGCATTTGTGTATGACTTAGGCAAAAGCGATATACAACAAGCTTCAAAAGATTTGTACATTACCATGAATAATGTTGGTATTCAACCTAAATACACCATTTCTGTTATTTCTCAAGGAATAGATAGCGATGTCGAAGCATTTTTAATCATTAACGACAATGCTCAAATTCCTATTAAAGCTAATGGCAAGCCAACCGAAGTTGGTATGAACGTGTTTGAAGTAGATGCAAGTAAATTTAAAAATGGTGAAAATAAACTGGTATTTGCTTACAACAACAGCGATAACAATGGTGATTTAAATCGTGGATTTGTTGTATTTAACATGAACATTCAATAATCTGAATTCATTGATTTAGTATTTAATTTTATCTCTCTCGTTTTAACATCATAATTTTACCGTTGTCTATTTTTAACCAAGCAAATTCATAGCATAATTTATACATCACACCTGCTTTGGTAGTATATATCCCAGTAATGAAGTCAAAATTAAAACCAAGTTCTATTAGTTTTTTTTCAGAAATAGTAATTTTATTATCATTAGACACTAATTGAGAGAATATTTTTCTGTTTTTCTTCAGATAAGCGTTGATTTTTTTGAATTCAGCACTGTCTTCAGCGTTTAATTTATTGTTGTAATTGTTACGACATGAATCATCACAAAATTTTTTATCGCTCCTGCCATTGATAGGTTTATTGCAATCCAAACAAGTCTTAGTATCGTTGAATTTCATTGCTCAAAGATAAAAAATAATGAGTTAAATATACTCAATTTGATATAAAATTAATGATTATTGCTTTATCTTCGCAGCGCAATTATCAAGAAAGATGGAGGGAATTGGTCCTGAGAAGTCTTGGCAACCACAATTTAATTTAATATTTTGAAAGGTGCCACATCCACCCTATAATAGGGAAGATAATAACAAGAATGAGTTCAGTAACTGTTCTTTTAAGTCTTATTGGTAAATGCAAATGACTTAATATGAAAAGAATAATTTCTCCTTACTTAAGGCTCAGTGGTTTGGAACCACTTACCCAAACACCTCAAACCAATTTCATAAACATAGGTGAAAGAACCAATGTTACTGGAAGTAAAAAATTTGCCAAACTGATATTAAACGACAAATATGACGAAGCCTTGTCTATCGCAAGGCAACAAGTAGAAAACGGTGCACAAGTAATAGACATCAACATGGACGAAGGCATGTTAGATGGAAAAAAAGCCATGGTTCATTTTTTAAATTTAATTGCATCTGAGCCAGACATTAGTAAAGTTCCAGTCATGATAGACTCTTCAAAATGGGAAATCATAGAGGCTGGATTAAAATGTTTACAAGGCAAAGGCATAGTGAATTCCATTAGCTTAAAAGGCGGAGAAGAGGAATTCATAAGACAAGCGAATTTAGTAAAGTTATACGGTGCAGCCACTGTAGTAATGGCATTTGACGAACAAGGACAAGCCGATTCTTATGAAAGGAAAATAGAAATCTGTAAAAGGGCATACAACATATTAGTAAATGAATTAAAATTTCCACCTCAAGACATCATATTTGACCCCAATATATTGACAGTTGCAACAGGCATTGAGGAACACAACAATTATGCAGTTGATTTTATTAATGCTACTAAATGGATAAAAGAAAATTTACCATATGCCAAAGTCAGTGGTGGGGTTAGCAATATTTCTTTTTCTTTCAGAGGCAATGATACGGTAAGAGAAGCCATGCATTCAGCATTTTTATACCATGCCATAAAAGCTGGCTTAGACATGGGCATTGTCAATGCAGGTATGTTGATGGTATATGATGACATTCCTAAGGATTTATTAGAAATGGTAGAAGATGTGTTGCTAAACAGAAGAAAAGACGCTACCGAAAGGTTAGTTCAATTTGCAGAAACAGTAAAATCAAAAGGCAAAGAAATTGTAGTTGACGAAACTTGGAGATTATCTACTGTCGAAGAAAGATTAAAGCATGCCTTAATTCAAGGAATAACAGAATACATAGAAACTGATACTGAAGAAGCCAGACAAAAATTAGAAAAACCATTGTTAGTAATAGAAGGTCCATTAATGGCTGGAATGAATGTAGTGGGAGATTTATTTGGTAGTGGAAAAATGTTTTTACCTCAAGTAGTAAAAAGTGCTAGAGTAATGAAAAAAGCAGTTGCTTATCTTGAACCTTACCTTCAGGCTGAAAAAGATTTAAAACAAAAAACAGATGGATTAGAACAAAAGGGGCAAGGTAAAATATTGTTAGCTACTGTAAAAGGGGATGTTCATGATATTGGAAAAAACATTGTAGGTGTTGTTCTTGCTTGTAATAATTATGAAATAATCGATATGGGTGTCATGGTTTCTAGTGAGAAAATACTTGAAAAAGCAAAAGAAATTAATGCAGACATCATAGGACTTAGTGGGTTAATTACTCCAAGCTTAGACGAAATGGTATATGTAGCTCAACAAATGGAAAAGCAAGGATTTAAAACTCCATTATTAATTGGTGGGGCTACTACCAGTAGAATACATGCAGCAGTTAAAGTAGCTCCTCATTACAGTGGTGCTGTAGTTCATGTTCTTGATGCTTCTAAATCAGTTCCAGTTGTTTCTAATCTATTAAGCGATGACAATAAAACTGAATTTGTAAATAAAATAAAAACTGAATACATAAAATTAGCAAGTGATCATGCGCTAAGACAATCTGCTAAAGACATCATACCAATAGAAAAAGCAAGAGAAAATAAAATAAAACTGAATTTTAATGACATTAAAAAACCTATAAAAATAGGCATACATTATTTAGTGGATTATAATTTACAAGAATTAAGAAATATGATTGATTGGACTCCATTTTTTCAAACATGGGAGTTAGCAGGTAAATACCCTAAAATATTGAATGATTCTGTTGTAGGCATAGAAGCGACAAAATTATTTAACGATGCTAATAAAATGCTGGACTTAATCATTCAAGAAAAATGGCTCAAAGCAAATGCTTCGTATGGATTATTACCCGCCAATTCATTAGAAGATGACATTGTTGTATATGATGAAAATAACAAAGAAATAGTTACTTTTAATTTTATAAGACAACAACGCAAAATGGCCGATACAGTTCCTAATATTTGCCTATCTGATTTCATAGCTCCAGTAGCAAGTGGAATTAAAGATTACATGGGATTTTTTACCGTTACTGCTGGATTAGAAATAGAGAATAAAGTAAAAGAATTTGAATCAAAACACGATGATTACAACAGCATCATGCTTAAAGCAATGGCTGATAGGTTAGCAGAGGCATTTGCAGAAAAATTACACCAATTAATTAGAAATGAATTTTGGGGTTATGTTTCAGAAAGTCATCTTAACAACGAAGACTTGATATTAGAAAAATACCAAGGAATAAGACCAGCACCAGGTTATCCAGCTTGTCCAGATCACACAGAAAAATCAAAGCTTTTTAATTTATTAAACAATGAAAAAGAAATTAAAGTAGAGCTTACAGAAAGCTATGCTATGTGGCCAGCTGCAAGTGTTTCAGGGTTCTATTTTTCACATCCTGAATCTAAATACTTCAGTGTTGGGAAAATAAATAAAGACCAGGTTATAGATTATGCAAAACGAAAAAACAAGAGTGTTGAAGAAATAGAAAAATGGCTTAGACCAATTTTATCGTATTAGAAATGAACAAAAAAGAAAAAGTAGAATTCATACTTCAAACATTAGAAGAATTATATCCTGAAACACCAATACCATTAGATCACAAAGATGCATACACCTTATTAGTTGCTGTTTTATTATCTGCACAATGCACAGATGAAAGAGTCAATAAAATTACGCCATTACTGTTTGAAAAAGCTGATAATCCTACGAAAATGATAAATTTATCTGTAGATGAAATCAAGGAAATTATTCGTCCATGTGGTTTATCTCCAGCAAAATCTAAAGCAATATACGGATTAAGCAAAATAATATTAGAAAAACACAACGGAAAAGTACCAGATAACTTTACCGATTTAGAAGCTTTGCCAGGAGTAGGTCATAAAACGGCCAGTGTAGTGATGTCTCAGAGTTTTGGATTCGATGCCTTTCCAGTAGATACACACATTCATAGGTTAGCACAAAGATGGAAATTAAGCAATGGAAAAAGTGTTGAACAAACTGAAAAAGATTTAAAAAGATTAATACCACAAAACAAATGGAATAAAGCACATTTACAAATTATATTTTATGGAAGACAGTATTGTCCAGCAAGGGGACATGATGAAAACACATGCATGATTTGTTCTGAATTAAATAAAAGTTAAAAAATAAACGAGAATTTATAAGGCTTATTATACCTTTGTACCCACATTAAAAATTATGTCACACTTTGAATTACCTATACATTGGAAAGATCATGAAGATATTGCAATGGCTTTATACGAGCGCTTTGGAGATGAATTTGGCGAATCTAAAATATACCGTATTCGATTTACTGAATTATTGCAATGGGTCCTTGAAATACCAAATTTCAAAGGGACTAAAGAAGAATGCAACGAAGGCCACCTTGAGATGATACAAAGTCAATGGGTGTACGAGTGGAGAGACAATCAAAAATAAGGCTTAATAAGATAAGAAAATGCTATTAAACCATCCTTTTTTAATGGCTATTTTAACGGCATCTACTTTACTACAAACATGCAATTTTTCGTAGATGTTTGCAATGTGTTTTCTTACAGTATGAGGGCTTATAAATAATTTTTCAGCAGCTACTTTATAATCATAACCATCTACCATAAGTTTTAAAATTTCCATTTCTCTGCTGCTTAATTCTATATCGTCATCTTTTTTAGTTTCTTTTGTGTTATCAAGTTTAGCATTCATCAATAAATTCATCGCTTTGCGAGCAATGCGAGGAGACATAGGAGCACCTCCAAATTCGAGCACCTCTTTTATTGCATTTGATATTGTAGCTGAGTTTTCATCTTTTAATAAATACCCACTTGCACCTGCTTTAATGGCTTCAAATATTTTATCATCATCATCAAACACAGTAATCATCAGAAATTTAGTTTCGGGGTATATTTGATTTGCTCTTTTTACTGTTTCTATACCATCCATAATGGGCATATCAATGTCCATCAGTACAAGTTGTGGTTGATTTTTTCCAGGACAAGATTTCATTTTTTCGAGAAAATCATCACCGTTCTCAGCCATAAAAACAACTTCAAACTCGTGTGAACTTGTTACTCTCTCGTTAATAGATACCCTGTTTGTTTGTTTGTCGTCAACAATGGCTAGTTTAATGAATTCTTTCATAAGTAAAATACAAAATTGTGGGTTTTAAATCGTTTATAACATCATTCATTTGTAGTATTTTTTTGGTTTAAAATAATAATTTCTATTGTGGTTCCTCGACCAATAGCAGTATCAATAGTAAATTCTGAATTAAGTAATTTGGCTCTTTCTTTCATGTTTTGTAGTCCGTAATGCCCTTTTTTATGAGCATTATCTTCATCAAATCCATTTCCATTGTCTTTTAATCTAAATATAAATTTATATTGAGAAGTGGAATGAAATTCTATAGTAATTTCATTTGCATTGGAGTGTTTTAAGGAATTATTCAAAGCTTCCTGACAAATTCTAAACAATTGCAAAGCATCATTGGGTTCTAGATCATCGTTTTGTTCAATGTTTTCAAGAAAATGAAACGATACATGATCAATGTAATCAGACATTTTTAAAACATACGATTTGTATTTATCTGCAAACTGTTCAATACTTATTGATTTATTATTTAAAGCCCATACTGTTTCTCTTAGTGTTATAATGGCTTGTTTGCTCATGTCATTGATGGAATTTATCCTTTTTTCTATCGTTTCATTTTTTATCTCATGTTGGTCAATTAATTCTAAATTGCTGACAATATAACTCAATTGAGCACCTACATTATCATGTAAATCATGCGATATTTTTTCGCGTTGTATTTGTTCTGCTAAATGTATTTTATTTTTTGTTTCAATAGCAATTTTATGTTGTTTGTTTTTATAAAATAACCAAGCTGAAAAAATGCCAATAAGAAATAAAAAACTCAACATTATCAACACATAATTTTTGTTTTTTACTTTTTGTGTATTTAGTTCATTAGTTTTTTTAAGTAATTCATTTTCACTAGTTTTACGTTCCACTTCATAGATTGTTTGCCATTCACTTAATTGTTTTATTTTTTGTTCATTCAACAGGCTGTCTTTCAGTTTTGTTGCTTTAATTTGGTATTCATAAGCCATTTTATAATCTTTTTGAATCAAATACAAATGAGATAAAGCGTGGTAATTTTTTTGAACGTAATCGGTGTATTGAATGGAGATAGCTTTATTTAAACTTGAGTCATAATACTTGTTAGAAACATTAAACTCTTTAATTTCTTTGTAAGTTTCTGCGAGGTAAAAATAGCTAATGGTGATTCCCTGATCTAGTTTATTTTTATTGCGTAAAGCTAAACTTTTATTGAACAATTCAATGGCTGAATTGAATTTTTTTTGCAATAAATAGATAGCACCAATATTTTCAAATCCATAAGATAAACCCACTTCATCATCTATCAATTCATACATTTTAATTGCTTGTTTGTAATTTTCTAAAGCCAAGTCATATTTTAAAGTATATTCATAAACAATGCCTGTATTGTTAAGTGATGCACAAAATGAAGTTGTATCCCTTATTTCAAAAGCAATCTTTTTAGCTTTTTCAAGGTTTTTTAGTGCTTCTGAATAATTTTTATCTTTGGTGTACAATACTCCAATTTCATTATAGGTAGATGCTATTCCTTTTTTATTATTCCTTTTTTCATACAATTTAATGGCCAAGGTGAAATGCATCAAAGCTTTGTCATATTGACTATTAAAGTAATAACTTATTCCTCGCATTTTATATAAATCAGCAAGGTCTAAGTCAGAGTTTAATTCTTTAGCCAATTCTATGGCTTCATTAAAATCAGAATTTAAATCAACTGATTTGGTGAAGTAATTATCTGTTATGTGTTTCTTGATTTTTTTTAATTTTTCAGAATTCGAAACCTGACCCATTAAAAAAAAGGGCAACATCAACAAAATAAAAAAAGTTCTGTTTATGAGCATAATGTTAAAACACTTTTGGTACCTTCGTTTAATTTTGATTCAATGCTTAAAATGGAATTTATTTCTTCAGCCCTTTTTTGCATGTTTAATAATCCATAATGTCCCATTTTATGAGCAATTGAGCTATCAAATCCAATGCCTTTGTCTGTCAATTCAAAAACAAAATGATTGTGTACATTGTTATGGAAATAGATATCAATATTGCTGGTTTTTGAGTGTTTTAAAGAATTGCTAAAAGTTTCTTGGCATATTCTAAATAAATTTAGAGCTTGTAATGGGTTAAGAGTGAATTCATGATGAATGTTTTCTGTGAAATTCAATTTTATGTCTTTAGAAAATTCACTCATTTTCAGACAATATTGTTTAAATTTATCAACAAACGACTCAATGCTTATGGATTCGTTATTAAGAGCCCACACAGTTTCTCTTAAGGTTAAAATGGCTTGTTTGCTCATGTCTGCCACTGCTTCAAAACGGTGATTGTTTTGATTTAAGTTTTTCATGATATCTAAATTGCTAACAATGTAACTCAGTTGAGCACCAACATTGTCGTGTAAATCATTTGAAATTTTAATGCGCTGTAAATTTTCAGCCTGTTTTATTTTATTTTCAGCCTGTATTTTTTGATACTTATCTCTTTTATTGAAATAATAAATTAAGCCAGAAAGTATGATGACAAACAAGATAAAAGAAGACATTAATAACAAATTTCTTTTTTTCACTTTGTCATTTTTCACTTGTAATTCTAATTTTTGAATTTTAATTGATTGTTCTAATTTTTGTTTTTCTTTTTCTTTTAGTTCCAATCCATATTTAGCCTCAGTAATGGCTATTTTCTCTATGATTTCAGCCTTGTATATCGAGTCTTTTATTTGTTTAGACAATTCAAAATATTTGGCAGCTACAACATAATTTTTATTTTCTTGGTTGGTTCTGGCATAATGAAAATACACGTCAGAAATAAGCTTAGGAGAACTTATATAAGGCAAGAGTTCAAACGATTTTTGAATGAAACTATGAGCTTCTTTAACGTTTTTATTGTGGTTATATAACAGGTATAGTACATGATAAGTGTCACACATGCCAAAATAGTTTTTTGCCAATTCAGCATATTTCAAAGAAACTAATAAATTGGTTTTCGATTTTTCAAATTCATTGTTTTTGTAATAGATGGTACCTAAATTATTATATACTTTACCAAGATTATAATAATCATTTTCGGAAGTGTATATAACAATTGCATTTTGAATAAAAACAATGCTACTGTCTTTCTTTCCAATTTCTTCATATAAATTAGCAAGATTGCTATACACATTTGCTTTTTGATAGCTTATTTTTTCTAAATCATAATATCTTATAGCTGCATTAAAATGTACAATTGATTTAGCATATGATTTTAATTGATAAAAAAGCAAACCTATGTTGTTGTGACAGTTTCCTAAGTATAAATAATGTTTTATTTCATCGAGGGGAATAATGGCTTTGTAAAAAGAATTCAAGGCATTGTAATAATCATTTTTATTTAGATAAGTGAGACCAATGTTGCTAAGTGCTGCTCCTTGTCCCTTTTTATTGTTTATTTTTATTTGAATACCAAGGGATAATTGATAATAGTATAAAGCGCTATCGTAATTTCCATTGACATCATAAGAACTACCTAATACATTAAAAGCTTTAGCTTTTCCTTTCATATAATTTAATTTCTCTGACAATAAGATACTTTCAAAAGCCATTTTTTTAACTAAATCTGAATTATTATACAATAATTTATAACAAGAATCATTTAGAAGATTCACTTTTAGTGTATCTTTTTGGTAAAATCCAAGGCATATTTTGTGAAAAATAATCAAAAAAAATAAAATTTTAGTCTTCATTTATCAATTTTAGTTTAATTAAATATTAGATAATCAAGCATTTGTGCAATATAAGGGTACAATCTTTAAAAATAATTCATTTGTAGTATATATACTCATATGGTAGTAATACTATGTTTGCTGCAACATAAAGAAAAAAAATTATTATGAAAAACTTAAAAATCACATCATTCATTATCATAGCACTAGCTATGTTGACATCATGTAGTCAGTTTGTACAATTAATCGAAACTGAATCCATTGGAAAAGATGCCGTATCAAAAAATGGCGTTTGCGAAAACGAAGAAATTAAAGTCACATACGATATGTGGTCTGAGGATGGCATTACTTATTTCTCAATTTTCAACAAAACAGATAAACCGATGTACATCGATTGGAAACGTTCTGTATTTATATACAACGATTGGAAAAATGTTTATTGGGTTGAAAAAAGCACAACAGAATCTTATTTAGTCCCTTCAGGAACAGGTAACAACATTACATACGAGAGAAAACAATCTACAGTGGTAGCTGAGAGATATACTTTCATTCCACCAAAAACCTACATTTCAGTACCTATGACTTACACCATCATGAGTGGTTATTATTCTACTACTGATAACACTGGTAAAACTACTAAAACGATGGTTTCACAAAGCATTAAAAAGAATGGTGGAACTAAAGTGTCTATTGCTAGTACAACAGGAAAAGGCAACGTTAAAGCTTGGGAAAAATCTTTCAGTCAAGACAACACCGTTAGCAGATTTAGAAATTTCATCACTTATGCCTCTAAAGAGAATTTCTCTGACGAAAAATTCATAGAAAATGAATTTTATGTGAACAAAATCACTGAAATGTCAACTAAAAATTTCAATGGTAAATATAAAAATGCAAAAATTACTGCTAAAGTTGGTTCATTAAAATCAAAAGCTAAAGTAAAAGTATTTGAATCTCCATACAGAGCTGGAACTAGCTTCTACAATACCATACTTAAATAAGTTTATTACAAATAGTTTTACAACAAAAAACACCTCAATTGTTTGGGGTGTTTTTTTTATGTTTTTTCTTTGTTGAAATAAGTCTTTAATTTGCCTTCTTTTTTAAAAAACTAATCATTGGAATCAAACCTCAAAAAAGCTTACATTCAATTACATGTTGCAGTTTTTATTTTTGGATTTACAGCCATTCTTGGAAAACTAATACAAGCCGATCATTTTACCTTGGTATGGCATCGTATGTGGTTGGCAGCTATAGGTTTTTTTCTGATACCTAAATTTTTTAAAGAATTAACATCAACTTCATTTAAGTCGTTGATTCAACTTATAGGAATTGGGGTATTGGTTGCTATACATTGGATTACGTTTTATGGTTCAATAAAAATTGGCAAAAGCGCCTCATTGACTCTTGGTTGTTTTGGCCTTACTAGTACATTTACCAGTCTATTAGAACCATTAATTTATCGCAAAAAATTGAATCCTTTTGAATTGTTACTTGGCTTATTTGCATTAATTGGAATTAGTATCATAGCCTTTAACTCACCAGATGAAAACAAAGGAAATGGCAATTACCTATTAGCTATATTCATTGGCGTTTTTTCTGCCTTTGTAGCAGCACTATTTTCAACAATAAATTCTCGCTTGACAAATAAAATTGATACTAAAGTGATGACATTTGGGGAGCTTACAGGTGGATTTTTGTTTTTAACAATTTTATTACTGCTTCAACAACAATTTCATTTTTTTAAAATATTATTTCCATTTTCTGATTTTCAATTAATCCCTTATACCGATACAAACAATGTATTTAACTCCATATATTCCGATGTATTTTGGATTGTTTTGTTGGCATTTGTTTGCACAAACTTGGCATTTGTACTTAATTTAAATGCCATGAAACATGTATCAGCATTTACAGCTAATTTAGCAATCAACTTAGAACCTGTTTATGGAATTTTACTCGCAGCATTCATTCTCAAAGAACATCATTACCTCAATTTTCACTTTTATTTAGGTACAAGCATCATTTTATTCAGTGTCATATTGCATTCTTTAAAAAAAATTTATGTTTCAAAATATCAATCAAATAATAAAAGAAAGGCGTAGCCATTATCCTACTGAATATACAGGAGAAGCCATTGAACCAGAAGTCATACAACTATTGATTGAAAATGCCAATTATGCCCCTAATCACCATTTAAATTATCCTTGGAGATTTGTAGTTATTAATAAAAATAAAGTAGCTGACTTTGTTCAAGTGTATATTGATTTGTTATTTCACCAAAACCCCGATTTAGAATCTTCAGATAAAAAAATTGAAAAATTAAAACTATTTCAAAAAAACATTGGAGCTGTGATTGGAATTGTTCATCACAAAGTGGACTCAAAACTACATCATGAGGACCAATTAGCCATCGCCTGTGCTGTTCAAAATATGTATTTATCGCTAAGCCAGTTTGAAAGCATTGGAGGGTATTGGAGCACTGGTATGGCTTATCAAAGCAATGAGATGAATGCTTTTTTTAAATTATCTAAAGAGCAAGAATTGATGGGATACTTTGTGTTAGGAAAATTAGAAAATAAGAGAACAGAGTCGAATAGAAAAGATGTAAATCAATTCATCAGTTATTTGTAATCTATTTTTTCTTGGTCATGGATGAAAATTCATTTTTTAGACCGCTGTATTTAGTGATATCAACTTTTATTGATCCTATCATAATTTCAGCTTTCACACGGATAGGAATTTTGTTGCTGTCATCACTTACCCAAATAGTCATATCATCTTCATCTTTAAATACTCTATCTACAACCAATGTTGGTATAAATCTTAAACATTTAATTGTACCAATGTCAGTTTTAATGGTTTCTTTACCATCGTATTTAAAACCTAAGTTATAAATTTTATTATCTAAATACACATTCACAGGGTATTTATCTCCTTTTTTGGCATTTGAAAAATCAAGATTACGGACATAATACAAGGCAGAAATGATGTCTTGTGTGTATTGAGGCATTTCTAAAGTTCCTTTAGCGCCATATAATTTTTTCTTATCGTGTTTAAAATTCACCAAATCGGTATCAATGTATTTATCTTCTTGTACACTTTTGGTGTAATGTATTGGAGCCAATGCGTCTTGGTCGATGTATGAATCAAATTTATCTCTTACTTTATAAGCCCAGTCAAAAGATTTTAATGTTTTACCTTCAGCTTTTACATGGTAACATTTTCTAGAATTTTTATCTTCTAATGAGCCAGTTACTTCTAAACTGATAGTTGCTGCATTGATGATACCATAATGACATCTGTATTCTAATTTTTCATTAAAAGTAAAAGCACCATTTGTAATTTTACGGTACGTAAACTCTTCACCTGGCTGTGTTGCAACATTTAGTTTATCGCTTTTAAATGAAAACAAAATAAAACTAACTAAAATCAAAGGAGTTAAAAAGCTCATTGCAACAGATTTCTTTATAAATGTCATGGTTTTAAAAATTGTTTAATGATATAAATTCAATAATCGTTCCAAAACCTTAATTTTGAAAACTATTATGATTATAAACGCTTCAAAGATAATTTTATTTTATTTATTTTTAAACAGTTCCCTGATAAAAGCTCAAATTAACAATCAAATTTTTAATCAGAATGATACCATCATTCCAGCAGATTCACAGTCAATCAGATTGCATTTTGAAGCTTTACAATTTTTAAGAAATACTGAATATTTTGATATCATTGAAGATGGACAGACCTATTTTGGCAACTTGCTACAATTACACGGAACATACATGCCATACAAAAATGTGATGATTAAAGCAGGAATTCAAACTAGACAAGACTATGGCAATAGCAAGTTTAACCAAGTAACACCTGTTTGGAACATATCCATATTTAAACACAAATGGCGTTATAATTTTGGTCAATTAAATGGAACTACTAATTATGGCCTAATTGAACCCATGTACAACATTGATAATGCCATCACACACCGAATAGAAAACGGAATTCAGAGTATTTATACCAATGGTGACAACACATTCAATAATTGGTTGGTGTGGAATGAACCAACATACAGAAAAGCCACTAACCAAGAGCAATTCACTACTGGAGTAGTGACTAATAAACGGTTATTGAAGACAAAAAAATTAAAATTCATTTGGCCTTTTCAAGGCACACTAGTTCACAGAGGTGGGCAAATCAATGAAACACCAACTCCTATTTATTCAAGAATTAACTTAGCCTCTGGGATTAAATACTTATGGCAAATTAATGAACATTCAAGCTTGAGGTCTGAAAATTATTACTTGTATGCATTCGATGTTTCGCCTACTATCACACAACCGTATAAAAATGGCAATGCATTTTGGCACACATTGGCATTTAAACACAAATATTTTGAAGCCATTGTTCAACATTGGAATGGATTCGAATACCAATCGCCCATTGGGACTCAAATTTACAATAATTTTAATTTTTATGAAATAGAAAAATACAGGCAATTAAGACAAATGACCATGCTAAGATTAATGTATTTCAGAAAAATTAAAGAAAATTTAAGATTGGATTTAAGATTAGAGCCATTTTACGACCACCAATATAAATTTGTTCAATACAGTTACTCGGTGTATTTAAGACTTAATTTCGACAGAGCATTTAAATTATAATCAATACATGATGGAATTGCCTTGCAACCACCAATGAAAGCCTAAAACAGAAAGCACTATCATGCTGGCTATAATCAAAGAATAATGTTTTTTATAAAATTTGGAATCAGACCATTCTATGTAATATGGAAATAAAATGGATAAATACCGGGACATACTTGTTACTGAGCCAGCTGTAAGTGGAAGCAAAACATTGATCCAAACCAGCATTTGCACACTTAATTTCCACTTTTTTAGTTTAGTAATGGCATAAATGATCATCAAAATGGTATAAACAGACAAAAATTGTTGTTGCCAAAATCCTGACCTAAAAAATGCAAAAAATGGAAACATGGTTTTTTTACCCCAACCGGCTTGAGCATTGGCAAATGCAAACCAATTACCTGTGTTTATGTATTGATAATACAACCATAAAAAAAATGTAAAAGGCATAATCAATAAAATATATGTTTTAATTTTTAAGAAAGAATTTAATAAGGATTTAAAATTAAGTTTTCCATCTTGTTCTAATATTAGAAAATAAAAAGGAATGATCATGAATAAACCATTAGGTCTGGTAAGCACTAGCAATGCACTTGCAAGAGCAAAAGCATACCATTTTTTTTGATAAATAAAATAAAAACTAGCCAACAAAAGAGTAAAAAATAAAGATTCAGTATAAATAAAAAACAAATGCATTGAAAATGGAAACACAGCAACAAATAACATGAGTTTAAATAGGCGACTATCATCAAACAAATACAGTTTTAGTAAACCAATAAAATAATACACAAAAAAATACAATACTATCAGATTTAAAATGAAACCTGATACATAAAAATCGCAGTGTAAAAGGTAACTAATAAACCTTATGGAATAAGGTAATAATGGGAAAAATGCATAGTGTTGATTTGCTGTAGTCCAGTTAGCAGATTCAGTTAATGGGATGCCATTGTAGCCATAATCAGCAATGGATTTGTACCAACCAGAATCGTTGTTAAAAAACAATTTGAATAGGGCATTGAATTCAAAATCTTGTAACTGTAAACCAGTGAAAAATACTTGAGTTATTCCTGTATTAACCAAGATAATGCCAAGCAAAATAAGAGTTAATTTTACCCCTAAAAAAAGCAAATAGGTTTTTAATACCAATGACAATTGAAACTTAGACAAAGACACGACAACAAAACTAAGACATTTATAGTATATAGTTTAAGTTTATATTCATTTAAAATTCAATTACCTTATTTTTGCCCTCATTTTGAATTTTAATAACATATTTTTTTTCATCCTTATCTTACTCCCATACTCTTGGGCAAAAGCTCAAATAAATAAAGAAATATTTGTTAAAAAGGTGGAAGACAAATCCATTGTGATTGATGGGGAAATGAATGAAATAGCATGGAAAACAGCAGATAGTACCGATGAATTTTGGCAAAATTTTCCTTATGACACCTCCATCTCTATAACAAAAACAACTGTAAAAGTATTGAGTGATAAGCATTATTTATACATCTCTGCCATGTGTTATGATATTGGCAAAGGAGATTATGTAGTCACTTCATTAAAAAGAGATTTTTCCTATCCCAAAAGTGATGCATTTTCAGTTCATATTGACCCATTTAATGACAAAACAAATGGATTTGCATTTACTGTTAGTCCTTTTGGAGTTCAGCGCGAAGGATTAATACAAGGTGGAGGTAGCCAAGGTGTGACTACAGATTGGGACAACAAATGGATTAGTGAAACCAAATTATTGACTAATGGCTACAGTGTAGAAATGGCAATACCATTCAAAACATTGAGATACAAATACGGTGATAGTGTATGGCACATTAATTTTTCAAGAAATAACTTAAAAATCAATGAAAATTCAGCTTGGAGAGTAGTACCTCGCAACATGAACATTGCTACATTGGTAAACACTGGTGTGATGAAATGGCAAGTAACACCAGCCAAACAAAAATTTAATGCGGCATTAATTCCCTATGTCATTGCCTCATCTTCACAGGTGGGAAGTAACAAACCTAAGACAGTATTCAATGCGGGTTTGGATGCTAAAATTGTAGTTACACCATCTTTGAATTTAGATATTACTACTAATCCAGATTTTGCACAAGTAGAGGTAGATAGACAAGTTGTAAATTTAACTCGATTTAATCTCTTTTTTCCTGAAAGAAGAAATTTTTTTATTGAAAATTCTGATTTATTTGCCAACTTTGGGTTCCGACAAATCAGACCGTTTTTCAGTCGTAGAATAGGGTTAGTGAATGGTAGAAATATACCTATAATCTATGGCACAAGATTAAGTGGAAAACTTAATAGTGATTGGAGAATTGGAGTGATGAATACTCAAACAGCCTCATATAAAAACGATACTGGAGGAGTAGAAAATGCACAAAACTTCACTGTAGCGGCTTTTCAAAAACAATTGTTTTCGAGCAGCAATATTGCTGGTATATTTGTTAATAGGGTTGACTTGTTTAAACCTAACACTTACAATAGGGTAGCAGGATTGGACTATAACTTGCAAAGTAGAAATGGCAAATGGTTAGGTAAAGCATTTTGGCATCAATCATTCAGTGAGAAAAACACCAAAGAATCTTTTGCACATGCTACTTGGCTATTGTTTACAGACAAAAAAATATTGTTGATGTGGAACCATGAGTATGTAGATAAAACATACAAAGCATTGACTGGTTTTGTACCACGCATACAATACAGCGACATGGCTACAGGCAAAACTATACTTCAATCTTACATACGATTTGAACCTGAAATCAGGTATAAATTTTTTCCAAAATCCAAATTAATCAATAACATTAATCCGATATTGTACAGCGATATTTACAGGAATTCTGATTGGAGTAAAAATGATTTTTTAATGACACCAAGTGTCACAGTTAATTTTCAGAGCAGTTCATTCATTACTTTGGAAACCAACATACGTGAAACCCTGTTGCAATTTGATTCCGATATTTATGGAAATAGAATTGACACATTCAAAAAAGGATTGTATCAATACTCGGATTATTCCATCACCTACCAATCCAATAAAAGAAAAAAATTGGTGTATTTACTTACTGGTTTAGCGGGTCAGTTTTACGATGGTAAAAGACAAACTTTAAAAACTGATATCAGCTACAGGATACAACCATACATGATTTTAAGTTTAGTTAGTTCAATAGACAACATAATAAGAACAGAGCCAATAAGTGGTGCAAGTAAGGAAAGAACACTGGTATTAGTAGCTCCGACAGTGGAGTTAACTTTAACTAAAAAACTTTTTTTCACCACATTTGTACAATACAATTCACAAATAAACAACATCAATATCAATACAAGAATACAATACCGATTTAAGCCCATGAGTGATTTATTCATTGTGTATTCCAACAATTACTTTGATACTTGGAAAAACAAAGACAGGGGATTGACTGTGAAATTATTGTATTGGTTGAATACATAAATTACCCCAAAAATAGTGTTAAATTTTTCCCAATTTTACTTAGTGAATTGCTTTTTAAAATTGACTTAAATTTTTTTAACCCAGAATCCGCATTAGAATTCTATTCCAAATAAAAAATGCTGCAAACTC
>CAYVDH010000034.1:0-23546 GCA_964450355.1 uncultured Flavobacteriaceae bacterium | reverse complement strand
AGTTTGCAGCATTTTTTATTTGGAATAGAATTCTAATGCGGATTCTGGGTTAAATCTTTCTTTTAACACAATGACTTGTGTTGTAAAAGCCGTTGTTATGCATTCAAAACATCAAAATTTTTTTGAATGACAATTGCTCTATAGTTTCTCCTTTTTATCAAATTATCTAAGGATTTTAAATTGAACCTTATTAATGGTTTTTTAAATCAATGATAGCATTGTGTTCAATTCGTACATGAACTAGTATTTGATAATCTTTCTCTTTACAATTAATTTTTAAATCAAAATGTACTTTTTGGGACAATGAGTACTAAAAGAATATTGCCCAATAAAAAAACAAAAAAATACTATGTCAAGTAAAAACCTAACTCCACGTCAAAAAATGATTAACATGATGTACCTCGTGTTAATAGCTATGCTGGCTTTAAATGTTTCAAGAGAAATATTAAAGTCATTCCATTTATTTGAACTATCTTTTAATAAGGCAAATAGCAATTTAGAAGATAGAAACAACGAAACCATTGAAGCTTTTAAAGTCATGATGGCAAATGAAAAAACCAAAGCCAGAACAGAAAAATGGTACAATTTAGCCATACAAGCCCAAAAATATTCAAAGGAACTGCATGAATACATTGAGTTAACGAAAAAAGAAATTGTAGAAAAAGGTGGGGGAAGAATTGAAAAAGAAAAAAATCAAATTGGATTAACCGAATTAGCCCAACCAGACAACATGGAAAAACACGCTTATTACTTCATGAAAGATGGCATGGGAAAAGGTGTAGAACTTCAAAAGAAAATCAATTCAACCCGAATAAAACTCATTGAGTTGCTTAAAGAAGCACGAGGCGGTGAGGGAATCATGAGGTCGTTAAATAAAAATTCACAACTTAAGGCAGAAGACCCAACAGGAAACCAATTGGTTAAAAAAACTTGGTCGGAGGAGTATTTAGAACAAGCGCCATTAGCTGGTGTAGTTACCATGTTGACAAAAATTCAAAACGATTGTAAAATCTTAGAAACAGATGTGTTGACTACTTTGAACGAAAATATCAACATAGAAACTGTAATTAACGATAGACAAGTGGCAATGATTATTCCTGAAAGTAAATACGTGATGAGTGGAACAGAATTCACTGCCAAAATAGCTTTAGCAACTTTTGATAGCCGTTCCGAAAAACAAATGTTTGTCAATGGAGTACCCATCAAGGTTACAAACGGTATAGGAGAGTACAGAGTGCCAGCTAAAGGCAACTCAACAAACAAAATCAACGCAAAAATAGAGTCAATAGATCCCAAAACAGGAAATACAGTGTTTATAGATGCTCTACCAGTAGATTGGAGTTCATTCATCCCATCTGCAACCATATCCGCAGAAGCAATGAATGTATTGTTTGTTGGATTGGAAAATCCTTTGTCTATCTCTGTGCCTGGTGTAACTCCTGCCAATACCATTGTCACTGCCTCTAATGGAATAAGGTTAACCAACAGCGGAAATGGGAAATATTCAGTAAATCCAGCCATTGGAAGCAGTAATGCAACCACCATTACTGTTTCAGCTCGAATGGATGACGGAACAGTAAAAAAAATGGGGGAAATGGTATATCGAATTAAAAAAGTGCCTCAACCTAAACTAAAATTAGGGAGCTTGATTTCAGGAAACTATTCTGCCACAAGTCTTAAAGCACAACAATTCATCACCGCTTATCTAGAGGATTTTTATTTTGCTAATGTGAAATACACTGTAGTAGAATATACAGCAATAAATTTCACTAATAAAAAAGACATTTTATCTGAAAAGCAAAACGACAACAAAACAAATGCAGTAGCAAAAGTACTAGCAAATGCTAAAAAAGGTGACAGACTTTTTATTGATTACATCAAAGTTCAAGGACCTAGCGGGATTATTAAATTAGATTATTCACTTTCTTATACTGTTAATTAAAATGAAAAAATTAATTTTAACTACATTGATATTTAAAGCCATAACAGGTTTTTCTCAAATAAAATACGATGATTTTATTACTTCGTCAGAACGAACTTCTTATCCTAAAATTCATGTAAAAAATAGGTCTTATGTTCCAAATGCAAGCCTAATTGAAGCCAATGTCAAATACACTAAACGAGTGATAAGGTGCATAGATACCAGACAGAAAATGAATAAACCACTCGATTGGCCAAGAAACCCGTTGAATAAGATTTTAACTGATAACATTCTCAGTGGGAACATTATACCTTATAAAAACGATTCTTTGTCTTCATCGTTTACAATCAATAATTTTAAAGAAAGGGGAGTTGTAGAAATTGTAAGTTCATACTCAGTTGATCCTGAAGACCCATCGAATGCAATAGATACTGTAATTTATGAGCAATTGGATTATACGACGATAAAAAAGTTTTGGGTGATGGAGGAATGGAATTTTGATTCTAAGCACTCTGTTTTAAAACCAAAAATCATAGCTATTGCACCTATTTTTTCACCAACATATGCTGGTTTTCAAGCAAATGAACAGCCATTGTGTTGGATTTTAATGGACGAAGTAAGGCATATTCTCTCCAGAAGCGAAATGTTTAATAGATACAACGATGCTGCTCGATTGAGTTATGATGATTTCTTTCAAATGAGGATTTTTGATAGTTACATTGTGTTTGAAAGCAATGTTTATGACCAGTACATCAATCAATTTGAAGAATACGAAGACAATGGCGTAGCAGCTTTGATTAAATCTGATGAAATTAAAAATGATATTTTCATTTTTGAACACGACTTATGGCAATTTTAAAAACCATGAAAACACACAGTTAACATGATTAGCCCTTGATGGTCATATTTATGGCTATTCAGGGGCTTTTTTAAAATTTTACAAATTTCATTGTTAAATATATTTTGTACCTTTGTTATGGTCTTTATTGTTTATTACCATGATGAAATTTGTTTTTGCAACGATTATTGTTTTTTTGTGTCAAAATATCAGTTTGAATGCTCAAGTAGATATAAAGACCAATGCTTTGGAAGAAATTTCTAGAAAAAATAAAGCGCATAAACATTCTATATCAAACCAACACAAAAGAGTGTCTGGTCAAAACATTGAATGCGTTTTTTTAAAACTTGAGTTAGAACCCAACATCAATAATGGGTATTTATTGGGGAAAGCATCTTATGTGATTAAAGCTACTGGAAATGCCAGTGTTATTAGTTTTGATTTAAGAAATGAGTTGACCATCGACAGCATAGTGCATCAAAATCAAAAATTAGCATTTAATCATCGATTTAATGTTGTAACATTTAATTTGCCTACCAATCTTAATTCTGGGCAATTAGATAGTTTTATTTTTTATTACCAAGGCAAACCCGACATGACAACCCGAGCATACAGCAGAGATGTAGTGTTTTCAGGACCTATTATCTCTACTTTATCTGAGCCATATGGTTCGTCCTATTGGTGGCCATGTAGAGAAAATTTAAATGATAAAATTGATTCGATAGAAATACAATTGACTACCGATACGCCTTATATAGGTGTATCTAATGGGGTTTTAAAAAGCGTACAATCCAATGCTAATAAAAAAAGATATACTTGGAAACACACTTACCCAATTGCGCCCTATTTGGTAGCTATTTCAATAAGCAGATATGCTAACTATAAAGACAACATGGTGCTTAAAAGTACCAACACTCCTTTAGAAATTGAAAATTATGTTTTCCCACAAAATTTAAATGATGCTAAATCAAAAACTGTTAAAACGGTTGAAATCATGAACTTATTTGATAGTTTGTATGGCACTTATCCTTTTTACAAAGAAAAATATGGACATACTCAATTTACTTGGGGAGGAGGTATGGAGCATCAAACCAATAGTTTCATGGTGAATTTTAGTTACGATTTAATAGCTCATGAATTAGCCCATCAATGGTTTGGTGACAAAGTTACATGCGGTAGTTGGAGCGATTTATGGTTGAATGAAGCATTTGCCACATACAGCAATTTATTGTGTTATGATTTTTTAAGACCACGGTCCGAGTGGTTAACCATGCTTAAAAGTTTTAAAAACGATGTGCTAATTTCAAACGATGGTTCAGTGAAATCAAGGGATACCTTAGATGTAGATGAACTTTTTAATTACAGAACCACTTACCAAAAAGGAGCAATGGTACTTCATCAACTGAGATGGACCATCGGTGACCAAGCGTTTTTTAACGGCATAAAAAGTTATTTAAATGCCCCTAATATCAGTTATGGGTTCGCGTTTCAAAAGGATTTGAAATATTATTTTGAACAAAGCAGTGGCATGGATTTGACAGATTATTTTAATGATTGGATATTAGGCGAAGGTCATCCAAATTACAAAATAATATGGACTCAAAATGGAAAACAATTGGTAGTAGATGTCATTCAAAGTCAAAGTCACCCTTCCGTAGATTTATTCAATGTGCCAATACCGATAATGGTAAAATCTCCTATCAAAGATACTTTAATTGTAATCAATACTAATAACAAAGCCATTTTTACCTATTACATTGATTTGCCTTTTAAAGTGAAAGAATTGGTTTTTGATCCAGAAGAGTGGTTGTTGGCAAAACATGAAATGATTTTCCCTAAGTATGAATCAGTAGCCACTTTATTGTATCCTAATCCTTCAGATAAAGTGTTTTATGTTTCTCCTATAAATTTTGATATAGAAAACATTGTTATTTACGATGTTACGGGAAAACAAATTTTAACTAGAGATTATACACAAAAACTAAGAGTAGGAGAGATTGATACATTCA
This sequence comes from uncultured Flavobacteriaceae bacterium, assembly GCA_964450355.1. Lineage (GTDB taxonomy): Bacteria > Bacteroidota > Bacteroidia > NS11-12g > UBA955 > CAYVDH01. The sequence goes on along the minus strand of CAYVDH010000034.1, from coordinate 18,778 downwards.
ATATTCACTATTTGAATTCTGGGATATATTTCGTAAATTTGATAGGAGAATCAACTAACACAACACAAAAAATAATTATAAAATAACCATGAAAATAATTTATAAATTAACTCTTTTAGTTTTAATATTAAACGCTTGTAAACCTACCGATGATCCACCAAAGGAAGAAGACAAAGTAAATGATAACGTGAGTTTGTCATTTAAGTTCAATGCAAAATACAACAATTTTGATTTGTCTTGGAATTCTGATTTTATTACCAACGCAGGTGATACCATTAAATTTCAAAAAATTAAATATTTGCTCTCTAATTTTACTTTAGAAAAACCAACAGGTGAATTGGTGAAAGTGCCAGATGCCTTCGGGTTCATCAGTTTAAATGATAAATTAGATTCTTTTGTTATCAATAAGGTGCCCAAAGGGACTTATAAATCAATTCGTTTTGATGTAGGTCTTGATTCACCTATCAACCATGGTAATCCAGCCCAATGGGCTTTAACTCACCCATTGAATCCATCGGTTAACGACATGCATTGGGGATGGAGTGGTGGTTATATTTTTAATGTTGTTGAAGGTACTTTTAAAAACAAGGGCATTTTGTCTGGTTTTTCATTTCATGTGGCAACACTTAAAAATGCTAGAACTTATACTTATGTGGAAGATTTAACAATCAACAAAAATTCTCGATTTGTTTTTGATGTGAATGCTGAAAAATATTTTAACAATGCCATGAATTACAGTTTGAAAACTGATGGGTCGTTTTCACATTCAGGCGACCCTGATCCTATCATGGTTAAATTCATGAGCAACTCCAACGGTACAATAACATTTAATTCTTTTAAATAATGAAATTCAAGATTTTTTTCTCAATAGGTTTATTTTCAGTTTTGGTTTTTATTGGTTGTCAAAAAGACCAAGAGGTAGTTATTACCGAAAAACCATTAACACCATATTTGATTGAGAGAAAAGCTTGGTATCCGCAATTTAATTTGCCTACTGATAATCCCTTAACAGAAGAAGGGGTTTTATTAGGAAGGATGTTGTTTTACGATCCAATTTTATCTGGTGATAGCACGCTTAGTTGCAGTGGTTGTCACAGGCAAAGCAGAGCATTTGCTGATAGCCGCAGATTTAGTGTTGGTATCACTGGGCAAGTAGGTACTCGCAATTCAATGCCCTTATACAATTTAATGTGGATGAAAAAATTCTTTTGGGATGGAAGGGTTACTACTTTAAAAGAACAAGTATTATTGCCTATTCAAGCTCATGATGAAATGAAATTAAACTTGTATGATGCAGTTCAGAAACTTGAAAAATCTGAAAGATACAAGCCAATGTTTACTCAGGTGTTTAAAACATCTAACATTCAACCTGTTCATTTAAGTAAAGCTTTGGAACAGTTTCTAGTTACCTTGGTGTCTTTTAATGCTCAAATTGATCAATTGTGGGGTAGAACAGATACATTGAATGTAATTAGTGCTTCGGCTCTAAGAGGCTTGAATTTATTTATGAAGCCAACTGAACTTGGAGGTGCAGATTGCTTTCATTGTCATAGTAACATTCCATACTTTGGGGTGACAAGCGCAAGCGGTTCTATGTCTAACAACGGGCTTAGCTCTGTGTTTACAGACAAAGGTTTTGGTAACATCACAGGTTTGCAATCTGACGATGGAAAATTTAAAATACCATCGTTAAGAAATGTAGCATTAACTGCGCCCTACATGCACGATGGAAGATTTCAAACTCTAGAAGAAGTTTTAGATTTTTATTCTGATAACATCAAATTAGATTCACCAAATTTAGACATCAATATTTTGTCTCATAATGCTCAATTGAATTTATCAGCACAAGAAAAAGAAGACATTGTTGAATTCTTAAAGACCCTTACAGACACTGAATTTGTAAACAATCCTAAGTTTAAATCTCCTTTTAAATAATCAAATAAAATATTTAGAATTAAATTATTTGGGTTAATTTTGCCCATAAATTTAATCAAATGAAAAATATTTCTGTAATAGGTTGTGGCACCATGGGAAATGGGATAGCTCATGTTTTTGCAATGAACGGTTTTAGTGTCAATTTAATTGATATTAACGAAGCAGCTCTTCAAAAAGCAATAGCTAAAATTGCTTCAAATTTAGATAGGCAAGTGAGCAAACAAATCATTACAGAAGAAGCTAAGACAGCAACCTTAGCTAACATCAATACTACTACAGATTTAAAACAAGGTGTTTCCACTGCTGATTTAGTAGTAGAAGCTGCAACAGAAAATGTAAACATCAAATTGCAATTGTTTAAAGACATCGATGCAAATGCCCCTGCTAATTGCATTTTGTCTTCAAATACATCGTCTATAAGCATTACAAAAATTGCTGCGGTGACTTCACGACCAGATAAAGTAATAGGCATGCATTTCATGAATCCAGTTCCAGTAATGAAATTAGTGGAAATAATCAATGGTTATAAAACTTCAACAGAGGTGACTAACACCATCATGGAATTAAGCAAAACCATAGGTAAAGTTCCTACATTAGTGAACGATTATCCTGGATTTGTAGCTAACAGAATCTTAATGCCTATGATCAACGAAGCCATCATTACTTTGAATGAAGGTGTAGCTGGAGTCGAAGAAATAGATACAGTAATGAAATTGGGTATGGCACATCCGATGGGTCCACTTCAATTAGCTGATTTTATTGGATTAGATGTTTGTCTTGCCATCATGAATGTGTTGAACGATGGATTAGGGAACCCAAAATATGCTCCTTCACCATTGTTAGTAAACATGGTAACTTCTGGTGACTTAGGAGTTAAATCAGGCAGAGGTTTTTACGACTATTCATCTGGCGGAAAAGAATTGATAGTAGCACCGAAATTCAAATAAAAAGCAAACTTTAAATGAGAATTTTATCCTCATTTCTTGTTTTTATTCTTGTTTTTTTGTGTCAATGCAAGTCTAAAAAAAAGGTAAATAACAATTCAAATAAAGTTACTTATTCAGCTTCGTACAAACGAGGCGAATGGGAATCAATAGGCCCTTTTGGGGCGCCAACCCCATTGTCGGATACTAATGAATGGAGTGCTACAGGTGCCGGAAGATTCATGTGTGTGTATGTCCATCCTAAAAACAAGCAAATCGTTTATGCAGGCCATGCCACTTCTGGTTTGTTTAAATCCATAGATGGAGGAATTACTTGGCAACAAAAATTAACTTTCCCATTTTCTACAGGGATCAATCAAATCTTAGGCTTTAAAAATGATGAGAATCATTTATTGGCATCGGCTTCAATGGATATTGGAAACTCAAAACAATACGGTTTTGGTCTAATTGAGTCGTTTGACGGTGGTGAAACATGGATAAGAAACAGTTTGCAATTTAACCCTCAAGAATATCAATTAGAGTTAATGAATGATGTAGCAATAATTGACAATAAAAAAGAAAATAAAATCATAGCAATTTCAGATAAAACTATCTACCTCAGTCAAGACAAAGCTCAAACATGGAAATCCATAGAAAAACCAGGGTTCACTTTAAAAAATATAGTAGTAAATCCTAAAAATGAAAAACAACTATTTGTTGCTGGCAATGAATTGTTAATGTCAAATGATGGAGGAACAAATTGGGTCAATGTATCATCAGGTTTTTTTCAAAAATTAGGAATTAAACCAAGCCAATATTCTCGTATTAATTTATGTTTTTCTAAATCCAATTTCAAAAAAATTTATGTAGGAATAAGTTCATCCAAATGTCATTTGTTTATTGCAAATACTGACAGTCTTAATGAACCTAAATTAACTGGAATCAATACTGTACCTCCTAATTTTTTCAGATTTGTAATGAGTAGTGTTTACAATGAATTAAGCAAACAAGAACAAGTGTTTATAGGTGGAGTGAGACTACACAAGTTAAATGACAAACTAAGCAATGCTGAAACCATTACAAATCCTAATGTAGGCAACACCCAAAATACACATGATGATATCAATTATATCCATTTAACTAAAAACAATCATTTATATATAGCAACAGATGGAGGCATTGACTGGAGTGAAGACGAAGGTAAAACCTGGAGAAGTTTAAGTCAAAATAGCAACCTCAATACGGCATTGTTGTTTGGATTTGATATCAACGAACAAGGTGTAATGATGACAGGAACACAAGACAATGGCATATTCAGATTTATGAATTCTACATGGCATTCTTTGGTTTATTATGGAGATGGTGGTAGGGTAGTAGCATGTAATGACAGCAATGATTTTTTTGTTTCTTATGGTAAACAGAATTATAAATTAACTCAAAATGGTATGATGATAGATTATGAGCATGCTGGAGAACAAACCCTGTGGTTTGATTACCGCATGGGATTCCACAAAAAAACCAAAACTTTTTATTTAGCAAATAAGAATTTGTACAAAAAGACTAATGAATCCAATTTTGAATTAATCACCTCACAATTAAAAGTTGACCGAGACATCAAAGCATTGTGGGTTAATCCAGATGACAATAATGAAATTTGGATGGCTAAAGATGATGCCACTTGGGGAGCTGCACTGGTCAATAAGTTGTTTTATAGTAATGATGGAGGAGAGAGTTGGTATGATTATACTAAAAATTGTCCTTTATTGTTGTGGCGTAGTATTTCTGATATACATGTCAATATAGATGGAATAATTGCATTGGCTATAGATGGATTTGATAAAGAAAATACAGAATTCAACAGGATTTTATTCAGTTATGACAATGGAGAAACTTTTGTAAACCAATCCAAAGGCTTGAGTAATTTCCCAGTCAACTGTGTATTGTATGCCAATGGAAAATGGTTTTGTGGAAGTAATAATGGTGTTTATGTTTTAAACATTAACAACGAATGGGAGCCTTTTGAAACTGGATTCCCAGTGACAGTAGTTTCTGAATTAAAATATTTTAAAAGGGAAAATGCTCTGTATGTTTCTACTTTTGGTAGGAGTTTGTGGAGGTATGGTTTTTAGAATTATCCAATTTCATTTCCACTAACAATAGCCCATACAATATAAGTTGGCCAATAGGTAAAACATTTTGTTTCTCAAGCCAATACATGGCATTTCTGCTCACTATCACTTCAGCAGAAAAGCTAAGGCAAAACATAGATAAACCAAATAGTATTAATTTGTATGGTTGTATTTTAAAGCCAATATAAGAGTGAATTAAATAAAAAATGGCTGGTAAAGCATATATATAATTGGCTTTCCAAGCTACAGGAGTTAATAATGGGATAGCAGTAATAACAAGTATAATGGACAGCTTGATGAACCTTTCATCAGGATTTAATATTTTTTTATAAAAATTAAAAAGATAAAGTGAGGCTAACATCAATAGAAACAAATAAAACAAGTAATTTATTAAAGATTCTTTCAGTGCAATGATTGGATTTTGATTATTTACAATTGTGTTTTCTACATTAAACAATCGATGAAATGAAGCCATTAAAGATTGATTTCGGTGTACAAATTCATGTTTTGCAGAAGCGATGTTTTCATACCAAAACTGATGCAATTGAATGGAATTCTCAAATCCATAAACAACAATGCTTAGTGTAAACATCAATAACAAACCAAGAAAAATGCCTGTTAAAGATTTCCATTGTCTAAGCAATATAAACAATGGAATGAAAAAAACATTGTACACTTTAGCAGCAATGCTAATCCCCATGATGTCGCCACTTTTAAGGTCATTTTGTTTTTTTAATGTGTAAAGACACACCGCTAACATAGGAACATTGATTTGCATGTACATGATGTTGTCCATCATAGAGCGACACACTAAAAACAAGGCAATCACATACCAAGGCTTTAGGCTGTATTCTATAAAAAGTGATTTGTAAGAGATAGTTTTCTTATCGATGAATTCCACAGTGGTTTTAAGGCTATAAATAAGGCAATAAAACAAAAATACCATCCATAAAAATCTGACTAAATAATAATTGAAATTGTTGATGATGGCTAATGGAACAGACAATATACTGAATACTGGTGGCCAAGTATTGTAAATGGTTTCATAGATGTTTTTACCATCTAATAACAAGTTAGCAGAATCTACATATCCAACAAAATCGCCTTTGTTTACAAAAGAAATTAAGGCGTATGCAATCATCAATAACCAAATTAAATGATGAATGATTTTGATATGTTTTTTTAAGAATTTGATAAACAGCAAAAATAAACTGTTTGAGTTAAAATCACGAATTGAATTTTATTCAGTTTCAGTCGCAGTTTTTAATTTCGGTTTTTGTTTGATGAGTTCACCATCTTCATTGTAAAGTTCATAAAGGACCACTTTCCCTTTTTCATTGTAATATTTCCACTCGCCAACAGGTATTCCATTGGAATAATTTCCTTCTACGTGTTTTTCTCGGTAATACAAGCCAGATTTAAATACACCATCCAATTGGCCATTCACATAAGTGCCATATTCATCCAATTCGTGGTAGTAGGATGAAGAATATTGTTTATTGCCTTTTCCTAATTGGTCATTGTTAGGATTGGGTGTCACTACGTTTTCAGTTGCATAAATTCGGAAAGGTCCATTTAAAACATCGTTTTCATAAGTTTTTACAGTTAAAGTATCACCGAAAAAATTGTAAGTGATCCATAATCCGTCTTTTTTTCCATCCTTGTAATATTCTTGTTTGGTTAGAGTACCAAACACATTGTCCCAGAATAGTGAAATGCTATCTTGAATTCCATCGATGAAGTAACTTTCTTCAGCTTTGATGCCTGTTAAATGATAACGTTCATATTTACCATGTCTAAATCCATTTTTATAATTGGAGTTATACCTAATATTGCCCGCTTCGTAATAGGTTTCTACTATGCCTTCAGGTAAGTCGTTTACAATGAAGGATTTTTGTTCAAGATTACCATTGCTAAAGTAAGTAAGTGATAAGCCGTATTTTACACCTTTATTGTATTGAAACTCGTATTTTTTATTGCCGTTTTCATAAAATGCTACTACGGTGCTGTCTAATAAATCTTGAGAATATTTTCCAATTTCTTTGATGTTGCCATTGCTGTGATAAAGATGGTAAGTGCCTTCGCGAAAGCCATTTGCAAATTGTATAACTGCTCTTACTAAAATTCCACCTTTAAAATATTCAATTTTTTTGCCATGTAAAATGCCATTGACAAAATCAAGTTCTTGTTTTTTTGTTTTATCTTCAAAAACATCAACACAAGTCCCAGTAAATGGTTTGTCTTTGTAATAATAGATGTCATTGTTGTTGGTTAATTCGCTTAAATACAATTTTCTTTTGTACACAGGTTGGATAACTGTTGTCTTAGTGGAACTATTGTCAGTAGTATTGCTTTTCTTTTTTGATTGAGCAAATAGTGATGAACTGATCAACAACAAAAGAATGAAGTTAAAGTGTTTTAACATGGCTTCAAATTTATAATGATTATATTACATTAAAAAAATGGAATATAAACACATTGTACTAACGCAGAAATGAAAAAAATATTTTGATAGTTACGGAGTAACTAGTTTTTTCATTGCTTCCTCAAGCTCTAGCTCAGTTCCTTCGGTATAGCCATTGTGAACATACACAATGTTACCTTCTTTATCTACTAAAATGGTTTGAGGAGGATTGTTTACGTTCATAGCTCTAGCTAAATCTTTGTTTTCGTCTGATAATATGGTATATGGCCATCCTTTACCATCTACAAAAGGTTTTACTTTGGGAGTATTTCTGGCGTCATCAATAGTTACAGCTACCAGTTTACAATTGTATTTTTTTTGCCATTCTTCGTACACATCGTTGATGTTATCTAATTCTTTGATGCATGGTCCACACCAAGTAGCCCAAAAACTGATGATGGTTAATTCGCCTTTTACAATGTAATCTTGGATATTTACGCTTGTACCATCCAATGTTTTGACAGTAACGCTAGGAACGGTTTGTTTTTGTTTTGTAGTGTCTTCAGCATAAGAAAAAAGACAGGTAGATATAAAACTAATGATTAAAGCTATTTTTTTCATGATTTGTAATTACAAATAAACAAGGTTTATGCCAAAAATTAAATTTTTATTTTTTTAAGAGGACTAAAAAAGTGAATTTTAAAAAATTAAGGTTTGATTTTAGCCTTTTCAGCCTCAATTTTAGATTTTAATTCTTCTTGTTTCTTTTTCAATTCTTCTTGTTTTTGAGAAGATTGTTCAGCCTCTTTCTTTTTTTGTTCAGCTTCTTGTTTGTTTTCAGTTATTTTTTCTTCTTGTTTTTTGGTTTTATCTTCCAGTTTTTCTTTTTTTCCTTCCAACTTTTTAAGTTCTTTTTTTCTGGCTTTTGGGTTAAAATCTTCAATCTTTTTTTCATTTCCAACTACAGTTGTACTATCTGTGCTGATGGTGTTTTGGTTGGATTTGATTGTGCCGTTATTGGTGTTTATTTCATTTTGCAATTTAGCAATTTGATTTTGTTTTTTCAGATTAGCTTTAGATAGTTTTTTATTTGCTTTTTTAGTTTTTTTAATGGTTTTGTTTTTTGTTTTGATCTCATTTTGCAAATTAGCTAAAGGAAAGGCATCGTATTCTGCTTTTTTTGTATTCAAGTTGTTTTCAGTTTCAGATTTTGTTTTATTAGTTTCTATTAACTTTTCTTCAGTTTTAGTTACAGTTTTTTCATCTTTCTTAGCTGATTTGGTGTCGCTTTTAATGTCTTTACTGGTATTTTTTATTTCTTGATTCACTTGATCAAGTTCAGCTTCTAATTTTGCAATGTTCTTTTTAATGCTGTCGTTGTAATTGTTTTTTACAGCAATTTCTAACTTTTGTTTCAGTTCAGCACACATTTTTTGCATGTTTAAAGCCATGTTTGGTTGGCCAGATGAACTAATAAAATCATTGCCATTGTCTATTAGCACTACCATTGATTTGTCAATGGATTGAAATACAAAATACAAATCTACACTGGCAGGTGTAATGATGGATAAATTGGCATTGTCAAAAAACAATTCATTCAAAGATGTATAAGAAGGAATGGCTTTGTTGTCTTTTTCAACCACATATTCGGTAGAAGTTTGATAAGCCACTTCTTTGCTCAACCCTTGAACTTCAATTTTTAAACCTTTCTTTAATCCTTTGCTTGAGTTGATTTCAACTTCTACAAATTGAGAATATAAATTGTTAGTAAAACAAATGACTAGAGAACTGAATAATAAGATGATGTTTTTCATGATAATAACCATTTTGCAATAATTGTTCCAAAAATATTTTAATTCACTGAATAAGAGTTTGAAAAAATTTTTTCAAAAGGGATTGTTTATTTGATTTGATATTTTACATTTGCAATCTGAAAAAATTGCCCATTCTATGGCCAAAACAATAAAACTAACAAAAGGCTTCGACATTCAATTGGTTGGTGAAGCCCTGCGATTTAACAAAACCATTGAACTTTCTCGAAATTTCGCGATCAAACCTAAAGATTTCAAAGGCATTACTCCTAAATTACTTGTAGAGCAAGGCTCTGAAGTAAAAGCTGGCGACCCATTATTTTACTCTAAAGACAATGAAAAAATGATGTTTGTTTCTCCAGTTAGTGGAGAAATTGCTGAAATTAAAAGGGGAGAAAGAAGAGTCATTGAGGAAATTGTCATCTTGTCTGACGCTAAAAACAATTACAAAGAGTTTGGAAAATCTAATCCGGCTGAATTGTCTAAAGCTGAAATAATAGATAAGTTGTTATTAAGCGGTGCGTGGACTTTCATCAAACAAAGACCATTCAACAAAATTGCAAATCCAGATGAAACTCCTCAAGCAATTTTCATTTCTACTTTTGATTCAAGTCCTCTTGGAGTTGACTACAACCACGTAGTGAAAGGTTTTGAAAAAGAATTTCAAACAGGTATTGATGCCTTAAAAAAATTAACAGAAGGTAATGTTTACCTTAATTTAAGCAAAAGAGTATTAAACGGTCATGCTTTTGAAGATGCTCACCATGTTGTAAAAACAGTATTTGATGGACCACATCCAGCGGGTAATGTGGGAGTTCAAATTCACCACTTGCAACCTGTAGTAAATAAATCTAAATTGGTGTGGACTGTGAATCCTCAAGATTTAATCATCATTGGAAGATTGTTTACCGAAGGAGTATTTAATTCCAACAAACTAGTAGCAGTAGCTGGTAGCTCAGTAATTAATAGACAATATTATCATGCTCCAATAGGTGTAAATGTGTCATCTTTATTAAAAGACAATTTAAACCCAGGAGTTCATAGGGTGATTTCTGGAAATGTTTTAACAGGAACTCAAATCAATGAAAACGATTATTTGGGATATTATGATAGTTTGATTTCTGTAATACCAGAAGGCCATGATGAAGAGTTCTTAGGTTGGTTAATTCCTTCTTATCCTCGTCCGAGTCTTTCTAAAACAATGCCTTCATTTTTATTTCCAGATAAAAAATATGAGGTCAATACCAACATGCATGGTGAAGAGAGAGCCTTTGTTGTTACAGGTGATTACGAAAAAGTATTGCCAATGGACATCATGCCATTGCATTTAATCAAAGCATGCTTAACAGGTAATTTTGAAGACATGGAAGCTTTGGGTATTTATGAGGTAGATCCCGAAGACTTTGCTTTGTGTGAATTCATTTGCACTAGTAAATCTCCTATTCAAAGAATAATTAACGATGGATTAAATTTAATAGAAAAAGAAGGATAATAATATGAGTAAATTAAAAGAGTTTATTCACCGAGCTCGTCCAGACTTTCAAAAAGGTGGGAAATTCGAAAAGTTGAGAAGTACTTTCGATGCTTTAGACACCTTTTTGTTTGTACCCGGACACACTACCCACGGTGGAACACACATCAAAGACGGTATTGATTTAAAACGTACCATGATCACAGTGGTAGTGGCTATGATGCCAGTATTGCTATTTGGTATTTGGAACGTTGGATATCAACACCACAGAGCTTTAGGAATGCCAGCTACATTGTTAGATAACATGTTGCACGGATCATTGGTAGTATTGCCAATTGTTGCTGTCTCTTACATCGTTGGATTAGGCATAGAATTTATATCAGCACAATTAAGGGGACATCAAGTAAACGAAGGATTCTTGGTTACTGGAATGTTGATACCATTGTGTTTACCACCTTCAATTCCATTGTGGATGGTAGCTGTTGCAACAGCATTTACAGTTATCATTTGTAAAGAAGTATTTGGAGGTACAGGAATGAATTTTTTAAATCCTGCATTAACTGCTAGGGTGTTTTTATTCTTCGCTTATTCTTCATACATGTGTGGAGAGTATTTGTCTAACGGAGATTTCTTATGGATAGATGCCAACAGAAAAACAGATACTTTGGTTGAAGGATTTTCTGGAGCTACAGCTTTAGCTAATGCTGGAGAGATGAAAACAGATTTAGGGTACAGCCTAATGGATATGTTCCTTGGTTTCGACCCAGGTTCCATAGGTGAAACATCTGCTTTGGCTTGTATCATTGGCGGTATTATATTGATGGTAACTGGAGTAGGAAGTTGGAGAATTATCATCTCTTGTTTCGCAGGAGGATTTTTAATGGCAGCAGCCATGAATGGTTTAAATTCAGCTTTACATTTAAATAACAATTACATGGCAATTAATCCATTGGCGCATTTGTTTATGGGTGGTTTTGCATTTGGAGCTGTTTATATGGCTACTGACCCAGTAAGTGCAGCTCAAACCAATAGAGGCAAATTGATTTACGGATTTTTAATAGGAGTGTTTACAGTAATGATAAGAGTATGGAATCCCGCCTATCCTGAAGGAATGATGTTGGCTATCTTATTGTTCAACGTATTAGCGCCATTAATTGATTACATAGTAGTAGAAGGAAATAAAAAAAGGAGGTTAGCCCGTGCTTAATAAAAATTCAAATGGTTATATTTTAATATATACCGCAATACTTACAGTATTTTGTGCAGCAGCTTTATACATCACAGCTCAAGTATTAAAACCTGCTCAAGACGAAAACATTAAATTAGCTCAAAAAGAAAGCATTTTAGCAACTGTTTTAAAAATAGATGACACTTGGGATAAAAATAAAATCAACAAAGTGTATGATGAGAGAGTAAAAGGAATGGTTTTAGATTACAATGGCAATGTTGTCGCTGGTAAGAAAGTAGAAGACATTAATGTTGAAGCTGAATGTAAAAAACCTTTAAAAGAAAGAATGCTTCCACTATACGAAATAGCATCAGAAAATGACAAAACAAAAGTAGAATATTATGTTATTGCTACTTCAGGGAAAGGTTTGTGGGATAAAATTTCTTCTTTCATGTCAATCAAAGCTGATTTAGAAACAGTGAATGGAATTGTTTTCGACCACAAAGCCGAAACGCCTGGATTAGGAGCACGTATCAAAGACGATGAAGCTGTGTACAGCCGCTATGCAGGAAAATCCATTTACAATGAAGGTAAAATAACTCCAATAAAAATGATGAAAGGTGAAGGTAACGATTACAGCAACAACAAACACGCTGTGGATGGAATGAGTGGAGCGACTAAAACTGCAGAAGGAGTGAATGACATGATAGCTGAATATTTAACAGCTTATGATAATTATTTTAAAAACAAAAAAAGTAAAAATTAACTTATGAGTACAACAAAAGTTGAAACTTCAATAAAACCAAAATCAGAAGGTTTATTTTCTGTAAAAAACAGAAAATTATTAACCGATCCATTGGATGGTGATAATCCAGTAACAGTTCAAATATTGGGTGTTTGCTCAGCATTGGCCGTTACTGTGAAAATGGAACCAGCCTTGTTTATGACCCTAGGCTTAACCTTTGTTACAGCCTTTTCTAACTTGTTAATTTCGATGTTGAGAAACACCATCCCTTCTCGTATTCGAATTATTGTTCAGTTAGCCGTTGTATCTTTGTTTGTAATCATTGTTGACCAAGTATTGAAAGCATACTTTTATGAGATTTCAATGAAACTTTCTGTATTTGTTGGATTGATTATTACCAATTGCATTGTGATGGGAAGGTTAGAAGCTTATGCCATGGCAAACAAACCTTGGCCTTCTTTCTTAGATGGTATTGGAAACGGATTAGGATATGGTTTGATATTAATGGTTGTTGCTTTCATTAGAGAAGTATTAGGCTCTGGGTCTATTTTCGGTATGAAAATATTTGAAAAAATAGGATTCCCTTACATCAACAATGGAGTAATGATGATTCCAGCAGGTGCTTGTATCATAGTAGGATTATTAATTTGGGCACAAAGAGCCCGCAACGGATATAGAGAAGCAGAATAAACAAATAAAAAAATTACATTATGTTATTAGCAAATTCATTGATCAATTTAGCAGTAAAGTCCATCTTTATTGACAACATGATATTTTCTGTCTTTTTAGGCATGTGTTCCTATTTGGCAGTATCTAAAAAAGTTAAAACAGCATTTGGCTTAGGCATTGCTGTTGTATTTGTATTGGGATTAACTGTTCCAATCAATTGGTTAGTTCAAAATTATTTTTTAAATCCTGGCGCTCTTAAATGGCTAGGTGAAAAATATGCAGGATATGATTTTAGCTTCTTAATTTTCATCGTATTCATTTCTGTTATTGCTGCATTTACTCAATTAACGGAGATGGCTGTAGAGAAATTTAGCCCTTCATTATACGCTTCCCTTGGTATATTTTTGCCATTGATTGCTGTAAACTGTTCAATTCTAGGTGGTGCATTATTCATGTCACAAAGAGATTATACTTTTTCAGAATCTGTAGTATATGGAGTGAGTTCAGGCATAGGTTGGATGATTGCCATCGTAGCTCTAGCCGCTATACGTGAGAAATTAAAATACAGCGAAGTACCTGCTCCATTAAGAGGATTGGGAATTACCTTCATTATTGTAGGTTTAATGGCCTTTGGATTTTTAAGTTTTATGGGTTTCAAAATGTAAAAAAATAAGAACATGTTATATACTTTATTAACTATAGATACAGCCGCATTAATTTTTTCAGCATTAATATTTACCGTAGTCATTGTATTATTGGTGGTATTGTTACAAGTATCTGCCAAGTATTTGGTTCAACAAGGAGATGTTGAGATATTATTGAATGGCGAAAAAACAATTAAAGTACCAGCAGGTGGAACTTTATTGTCTGCATTATCCAACGAAAAAATATTTTTACCATCAGCTTGTGGTGGTGGTGGAACTTGTGCCATGTGTAAATGTGTGGTGTCTGAGGGTGGTGGAGATATTCTTCCTACTGAGACAGGACATATCAATCGCAAACAACAAAAAGAAGGGGTGAGATTAGGTTGCCAAGTGAAAGTAAAAACCAACATGAAAGTTCAAATTCCTGATGAAATATTTGGGATTAAAAAATGGGAATGTGAAGTGGTTTCAAATTACAACGTAGCATCTTTCATCAAAGAATTTGTGGTGAAATTACCAGAAGGTGAAAACATGCACTTTGAAGCAGGTGGATACATTCAAATAGATGTGCCTGCTACTGAAGTTGAATACAAAAATTTTGATATCAGACCATTGCCGGGTGATCCTGCTGGAGATGATAAATTCAAACCAGATTGGGATAAATTTAAATTGTGGGATTTGAAAATGAAAAATCCTGAACCAATATTCAGAGCTTATTCAATGGCTAACCACCCTGCAGAAGGTAATATTGTAAAATTGAACATTCGTATAGCTACGCCACCTTGGGACAGAACAAACAACAAATGGATGGATGTAAACCCAGGAATATGTTCTTCTTATATTTTCAATTGCAAACCAGGTGATAAAGTAACTGTCTCTGGACCTTATGGAGAATTCTTCATTAAACCTACTAAGAATGAAATGTTGTATGTTGGTGGTGGTGCAGGTATGGCTCCATTGCGTTCGCACTTGTTTCATTTGTTCCACACTTTAAAAACCACCGATAGAAAAGTGACTTTTTGGTATGGTGGTAGAAGCAAAAGAGAATTGTTTTACATCGATGAGTTCAGAGCCATCGAAAAAGAATTCCCTAACTTTAAATTCTTTGTGGTTTTAAGTGAGCCAATGCCAGAAGACAATTGGGTAAATAAAGCCGACATCAACGATACTAACGGAGATGGATTTACTGGCTTTGTACACAATGCTGTAATCAATGAATATTTAACCAAACACAAAGCACCAGAAGACATTGAATATTATTTCTGTGGACCACCAATGATGAACCAAGCAGTACTAAAAATGTGTGACGATTGGGGAGTGCCTAAAGAGAATGTATCATTTGACGACTTTGGAGGTTAATCAAAATTGAAGTTATCAAATTGAAAAAATAACAATAGAAAAAATAAAAAATCTAAAATAAATAAATCATGGGAAGAGGAGATAAAAGAAGTAAAAAAGGCAAAATCACCATAGGGAGTTATGGTGTAAGCAGACCAAGACCATCAGCATTAGCCAAAGCTGCTAAAGACAAATCAATAGCTGAGGCAAAACCAAAAGTAAAAAAAGCAGCTAAAGCTGAAGTATCTACTGAGGCAGCAGCACCAAAAGCAAAAAAAGCACCAAAAGCAAAAAAAGCTGAGTAATTAAACTCAAAATTCATATTGAAAGGAATCCATTGAGGGTTCCTTTTTTTATTATATAATGCAACTTGTTATTGTAGATTATGAACTATTTTTTTTGATTTCATCATTGGCAATGGTGTTAACTATGCTGTTGAATTACTTGTTAAAATACAAGGCCAATTTCTTTGAGGCATTGTATAAACTATTCATCTTATTGCATGCTTTAGCAAGTATAATTTTCATTGTGTCATGGTTGTATTTAAAACTCAATTTGCCTGTCCCTGATAACAACGAATTTGAATATTACAATGCCTTGAACAATCGATTTAATGAGGTGTTTTATGTCAAATTGTTTTGCCTAGGGATATTGCCATTATTCACCATGTTGTTTCTAAGAAGATTTAAAGTGTTAATGGTTTTTATGTGCTTAGTTCTCACACTTACAGCAACCTATTTTGAAATTTATTTATCATCAAATAGAGAATATCTGCCTACAAGATTCCAAATAGATATAAGTGCCTTTTACTACCTTGGATTATTTGCGATAATTTATGCATTTATAATCCATTTAATTGTTTGGATACAACAAAAAATGAAAAGATCTTAGGGCAGCATCTCCTCGCCCTTTTGGGTACGCTTTGCTCCCGTGCTTCGCACTCTAGGGCTGCGTATACGCCTGAGTAGGAGTGGGTTTTGATGGGGTATATTTAAATTTAAATGCAACATTAATGGTTATGATTTTCACAACCCACGGTTTAAACCGTGGGCTATTATAAACGATATGGGAAAGGTCAATAGTTTTAACCATTTTATAAATAATTCAATGCAAATCGCCTAATAAAAACCTCTTGTTTAATCAATTCACTTTGACAGGCTTTAAAGCTATAACACGCAAAGCTTATAGAAGACTTTAACTTAAAAAATGTCCTTTAAACACACCCTAAATTTGTCTTTAACAAATGCCTCTTACTTAGGCATAAGTATTCATGAGGGGAAAGATGCTGTTACTCCGCAGTGAAGTTTTGGCATTTCACTTTCCATTGATTATTTTTTTGTCTGAATAGCTAGGTAACCCTCGAATTTCAGTCCAATATTCTTCTCTAACGTCATCGTCTATGTGAATTGGTAATCGTTCTCCATAAAGTCTGTCGCTGCCATCTTTTTTGCAACCAGAAATCCAGTAATGTTCACCAGTTTCAACATCGAAATAATTAGCTTTGAATCCTTTGCCACTTAATGTTTGAAAAGTTTTACCATTGTAGTGTATGGATTTTCCAGTCTTTGAAAAGGTGACCCTTCCAATTCTAGCAGCACCAATCAAGTCGTTTTCGCCACTTTTACATTCAATATACATGATACGAGTTTTCATTTGTTATGAGTTTATTTGATTTGACAATTTACTTTCCCAGTTTCTTCTTCCTACTATCCACTTTTTAGCTTTAATATGAAAAGGAGAGGCAATGTAAATAAGAAAGAGATACAGTTTAATGCTTAAGTTGCACAATAGCTTCATTCAAACAATTGAATTTTACACTCAAATATATGGCTATTATTGGATTATAAAGTTAAATTATTGAAAATAAAATTAACGTTTTGTAGAATAAAGTTATATTCGATTTTATGGGATTGGATTTGTAGCATTAAAATTTAGGTTAGGCACTGTGTTTACTTTGAATATTAAAACTTTTTTTCAAAAATCCATTAGTTCATAATTTGTACTTCGTCCACCTTGTTGCTCTTGTTGTAATATTCCTTTTTCTATTAAATCTTTTATGTCTCGCAAAGCTGTGTCAGTGGAGCATTTGGCCAAAGACAATAGTGATTCTTAAGAAAAAATCAGGCATTATTCTCCGCAAAAATGCGGTCTTTAATAAAATTATTCTCCGCAAATTGAACTTTTACTATTCATTTTTGAGCTTAAGATATAGAATTTTACTTCGGTGGCCCACCAATGATGAAGCAAGCTGTGTTAAAAATGCGCGATGATTAGAGAGTAGCTAAATACAAAGTTGCAATTGATGATTTCGGAGGATAAACTATAAATACAATAAATAAAGTCTAAAATAATAAAATCATGGGAAGAGGAGATAAAAGAAGTAAAAAAAGCAAAATCACCATAGGGAGTTACGGTGTAAGCAGACCAATACCATCTGCTTTAGCTAAAGATAAATCAAAAGCTGAGACTAAACCAAAATTAAAGAAAGCACCAGAAGCATCTAATGTGGCAGCTGCGCCAAAAGTTAAAAAAAGCTGAATAGTACTAAACAATTTTGGTTTAAAGTTTTAAATACGGTATTTCTTTTTGTTCTACTTTCATTTCTTTAACAGTTCTGGTTTTCCATTCTTGATTAACAATTATTGCTGTTACTTTTATTGTTACAACTATAGGTTCTAAAGTATTATCATTTAATAATGCTAGATATACTTTTCCTTTGAGAGGAGATTTCATTTGCGAGGCTTCATTTATTACATCTCCTTTCTTATACTGATAAAATGTTTCACCACTTTCAAACAATTCAACACTATTAGCATCTGATAAAAACCAGTATTTGACATTATCTTCACCTTGTATTTTATTGAAATAAGAAAAACCAGTTAGTGCCAGTGCTGCCATTGGTCCATAACCAGGTATTTTTGAAATAGATTTTGATGCATTTAAAGTAAAATCTGCCCTAGCCCTTTCATATTCTTGTTTACTTTCATTTCCAGTGCCTAGATAAAAACTCCACGAAATTGTGTTTTCAGGAATTACAAAATCTACTACCTGATTGTTCTTATTGCCATTAAGAGCATTAGAAGAAGAAATTTGAGGATTTGAAGAATATATATCTTGTGCTATTGTATCACTTTTTACTAAATATATTTCTTCTTTTGGGATGTAGGTCGTATCAAATATTGATTTCCAATAAACTGATGTATTAAAATTCTTAGTTGTTTCATTAGCTGGCATTCTTTGAATTTTAATTTTACATATCCTTCCACTAACAGCCGAATTATATAATCTAAATTTATAAATCCCTGTTCGAGTTACATTAATTTTCTTATTTTCAATTTTAATGGATTTGTAATCCATAAATTTTGAAGATGAAGGTAATTCTATAATTTCTATTTCTTTTAATTCTTTGCCATTTATTTCTTCATAATTGAAAATTAATTCATCCCCCTCAGCAAATCCATAATAAAATACTTCTTGACTTCCTAATCCACTAATCTTCAAAGTTGTTTCTGCAACATCAATTGGATTTTGAGCTCTTAAT
>CAYVDH010000033.1:0-23839 GCA_964450355.1 uncultured Flavobacteriaceae bacterium | reverse complement strand
ACCCGCGACCCCTGCCGTGACAGGGCAGTATTCTAACCAGCTGAACTACCACACCGTTCCTGATTTTGGGAGTGCAAAGATAATAAGTATTTTTTCTTTAGCAAATATTTTTTTATAAATTTCTAAATGCCTTGCCTTTTAATTGACACTCTAAATACTCTAACTCTGCATCCGAATCAAAAGTGATTGCTCCACCCACTTGGTAATTCAACTCCTTGGTTATTTGATTGTAAATCAAACTCCTAATTACTACATTGAAATCAAAATCACCACTGTTTTCTATATACCCTATGCATCCACTGTAGTATCCCCTGGCATTGTTTTCATGCTGTTCTATGTTTTTCATCACCTCTAGTTTGGGAGCCCCTGTCATGCTTCCCATAGGAAATAACGATTTCATGATTTCTGCAAAACCTATCCCCTGTTTTATCTTTGAACTGATAGTTGATACCATGTGGTTCACATATTGATGGCTGTATATACCAAATAACTCATCTACTTTCACCGTTCCAGGTTCGCTTATCCTGCTTAAATCATTGCGCACCAAATCAACTATCATCACATTCTCTGCTCTGTCTTTTTCACTGTTTTTTAATGCTAATTTTTGATTTTCATTGTCATCTTCCTTTTTCATGTTAGTCCCTTTGATAGGTTGTGAAACCAATTTACATCCTTGTTTAAATAAAAACCTTTCTGGACTCATGCAAATGATGTATTCATTTTTAATTTTTACAAATGCAGAAAAAGGTGAAGGTGATTGTTTATTCAAATGCCAATACACTATTTCTGGAGAAAATAAACCCACTTTTGAATTGTATTTTTGACATAAATTCAACTCATAATAATCCCCTTCTACAATTTGATTTTTAATAAAAGCTACCTTATCAATATACTCTTGCTTTGACATTGTTGGTACAAAATCAAGCCCCTCCACTTTGTAATCAAATGCCTCAACCATTTGTTGCTCAAAATCCAATTGATATTGACTGAATTTCTCTTCTGTGATACCATTGTTAATCCATTGCATTGATTGTTGTCCATAAAATGGCAGTGTGATGACAATTTCGGGTTGTATCAAATGAATTTCATCGTTGTTTGTATCGACATCAAAATGTTTGTATGCCTCGTATTTAAATGCTGTAAAATACCACTGTTTATTTTCCTTAATGGCATCATTGATGTGAAATAATGAGGAATTCAATTCATTGACACACCCAATGCCCACCACAAATTCGTACTTAGCCAAACCTAAGGCTGGCGGTATTTGATTGCTGTTTAAAAAATAGAAATGGGAATGACTTTTACCAAATTGTATCAACCTCCATTTTAAAAATTCAAGTTCAGACATTGTGTAGTTATTGCCCATCATCGTGTTTAAAATAATTCAATATCTTTTCAGCTATTTTATGGTTTACTACGTTCAATAAATCCTCTTTGCTCGCCTCTTTTATTTTTTTTACAGACTTAAAATGACTTAACAATAAATCAGCAGTTTTTTCTCCTATTCCTTCTATGTTTTCGATGTTTGATTTAGTAAAATTTTTACTCCTTCTATTTCTGTGGTGTGAGATACCAAATCTGTGAGCCTCATCTCTCATTTGTTGTATCACTTTAAGCGTTTCAGATTTTTTATTTAAATACAGTGGAATTGGGTCATTGGGATAAAACAGTTCTTCCAATTTTTTTGCAATTCCGATGATAGGCACTTTATCATATATATTAAGTTGTTTGAGCACTTCTACGGCAGAACTTAACTGACCTTTGCCTCCATCAACAACAACCAAATCTGGCAGAAGCTGATTTTCTTCCATCAAACGTGAATACCTTCTATAAATGACTTCTTTCATGGTATCAAAATCGTTAGGCCCTTCTACTGTTTTCACATTAAAATGGCGGTAATCCTTTTTACTGGGTTTAGCATCTTTAAATACCACACAAGCCGAGACAGGAAAAGTACCTTGTATGTTAGAATTGTCAAAACATTCAATGTGTTTAGGTAAAGTTTTAAGTTTTAAATCCTCTTTCATGACTGTTAATAGCCTATCGATTCTAATTTGAGGGTCAAGTTTTTCAGCGGCAAGCTCTTTTTCCCTTTTCATGAACAGAACGTTTTTAAGGCTTAAATCCAATAAGTTTTTTTTATCTCCAATTTGAGGAACAGTAATTTTAGTTTTAAATCCATCATTGATGGACAATTCGATAGGGAATGGCAGAATTATTTCTTCTATTTCAGTCTCTGATTCCACAATGGTTTCAGCTATGAAATAATTCAATATTTCTTCGTCAGTTTCATTTAATTTCTTTTTTATTTCAGTATTTTGAGTTTGTATGATCATTCCATCTACAACCTTTAAAAAATTGACATAAGAAGTGTTGTTGGTGCTGGTGATATTGAACACATGCACGTTATTGATATTATGACTAACTATGGTGGACTTAGCTTGAAAATGATCTAAAAGCAGCAAATTTTCTTTGACAAGATGCGCTTTTTCAAATTCCATTTTTTCAACATAATCATCTATTTGTTGTTTTAAATCTTTTTTTACTACTTGGATTTTCCCTTTTAGAATGTTGCGGATTTGGTCCATTTGTTTGTTGTATTCTGGTTCTGAAATAAGACCTTGGCATGGACCTTTGCAATTGCCAATTTGATATTCTAAGCACAATTTGTATTTTTTCAATTCCACATTTTTTTCTGTAAGTGGATAACTGCAATTTCTTGTAGGGTAAAGTTTATTGATTAAATCGAGCACTACATACATGGCTTTGACACTGCTGTATGGACCGTAATATTCCGAATCATCATCTTTATTACGCATGGCAAATATTCTTGGAAATCTTTCTTTGGTAATTTTAATTAAAGGGTATGATTTGCCATCTTTTAAATTGATGTTGTACTTTGGTTGAAATTTTTTAATTAAACTGTTTTCTAGAAGCAGAGCATCGAATTCAGTATCAACAACAGTGTATTCAATATGGCATATTTTAGATACTAAAACACGGGTTTTTTCATCCTCATGTGTTTTTGTGAAATAGCTATTAACTCTTTTTTTTAAATTCTTAGCTTTACCGATGTAAATGATCTCTTTGTTATCATCAAAATACTTATAAACTCCTGCTTGTTCAGGGAGATTAGACAAAACAGGTTGTAGCAAAGCTTTGTTTGAACGCATGTAACAAAAAGCAAAAATAAAGATAAAATTATCCAATAGGTAAAACTGTGTATAAGAATATTAAATAAAAAAGAAATTGATTCATTGAATTTATAAATGTAGATGCAAAGACTTAAAATAAAAATCAATTCAAGAATTGTCTATGCAAACACCTGAAAATGAATATTTTTTAGGAAATAAAAATAGTATTTGTTACATTTGTTATTAAATAATTGTATTTTATGAAATCAAATATCCTGGTGTTTATAGGCCTGCTGTATTGTTTATTTTACTCATCCTGCGGTGTAATCTCCAAAGCTAGGTATGGCAATGGTTACAAATTAAATTTGGAATGGGGCAAAGATGAAAAACCTGAATATGTTCAAGCAAAAAAAGCGGAGAAAAGACAAGCATTAATTTACAATAAAACAAATACAGGAAGTATAGAAAGTACTATAGAACAAAATGAGATTGATAACTTAGTTGACACTTTAGCTTATAGTAATATCAAAAAGTTAAATTTAAAACCGAAAAAGAAATTCAATAAAAAATCTGCACCTGATAAAAAAAAAGATAAGGAAAAATTACCCTATGAAAAACATGTTGAGACAGGAGCATTTTTATTTTATATAGGTCTATTTATTAATGTAATTTCAGGATTTACTTTTCCAATTTTATTATTATTAGTTGTATTAGGAGTTGTATTCGCCATCATTGGACTGTTTAAAATCAAAAACAATAAAAACAAATACAGAGGCAAAATACATGCAATTGTTATCATTATTTTATTCTTTAATTTATTAATTGGTTTCTTATACCTTTATTATGTTCTTTTACCATTTATCTTCAAATAAATCAACCTCAAATGCATTAACAAAAAGAAATGTTTAATTCAATTTAGGGTTTTACCCATGTTTACAATTAGTCCATATCCTTTTCATTGGATTGTTGTTTAAAAACAAAAAAATCTTTTCCTTTGCTCTCAATGAATTATTGGCTGCTAAAATCTGAACCTTTTAAGTATCCTTGGAGTCAGTTAGTGAAAGATAAAAGCACTTTTTGGGACGGAGTAAGAAATTACCAAGCTCGAAACAATCTCAAAGCCATGCAAAAAGGCGACTTGTGTCTATTTTATCACAGCAACGAAGGCAAAGAAGTTGTAGGAATTGCCAAAGTCATTAAAACAGCTTATCAAGACCCCACCACTGACGATACCAACTGGGTAGTAGTGGACATTGCCCCTTATAAAAAATTAAAAAAACCTGTCACTTTAGCTCAAATTAAAGCAGAACCTAAATTAAAACAAATCAATTTAATCAGACAAATGCGACTCAGTGTAGTGGACTTAAAACCAGAAGAGTTTGACACCATACTCGAATTGTCTGAAACAAAATAATGGAAAATAAACTATTATACAACCATCAAACTCTCAATGCTTCATTGCACAGATTAGCCTATGAGTTAGTAGAAAATCATTTTCCATTCCAAGATACCGCCATTGTTGGATTGCAACCTCGTGGTATTTATCCTGCAAGAATCATCACCAAATTGGTAGAAGAAATCATAGGTAAAAAAGTGATGTATGGCGAATTAGATATTACTTTCTATCGCGATGATTTTAGACAGTCAAACAAACAACTGACTCCTAATCCTATTGACATCAACTTTAGCACCGAAAAAATGAAAATTATCCTCATTGATGATGTTCTATTCACCGGAAGAAGCATCAGAAGTGCCATGGATGCTTTGGTAGATTTTGGTCGCCCTGCTAAAGTCGAATTATGCGTACTCATCGATAGAAAATTTAACCGTGAAAACCCTATAGCTCCAGATTATGTAGGGAAAACAGTAGATACAAGAGGAAATCAACAAAAAGTAAAAGTACAGTGGGAGGAAAATAATTACCAAGTTTGGTTAACCAATATATGACACAATTATCTGTTAAACATTTATTAGGAATTAAAGATTTAAAACCTGAAGATATCAAACTAATTTTTGATACAGCAGATAATTTTAAAACCATCATCAATCGACCCATTAAAAAAGTTCCATCACTCAGAGACATTACCATTGCTAACTTATTTTTTGAAAATTCCACCAGAACAAGAGTATCCTTTGAACTTGCTCAAAAAAGATTAAGTGCTGATGTTGTCAATTTCTCATCTTCCTCGTCTTCAGTTTCCAAAGGTGAAACACTCATAGATACAGTAAAAAACATATTGAGCATGAAAGTGGACATGGTAGTGATGAGACATCCAAGTCCGGGTGCTTGTATTTTTTTATCTAAACACATCAATGCTACCATTCTCAATGCTGGCGATGGCACTCACGAACATCCTACACAAGCTTTACTCGATGCCTTTTCTATCAAAGAAACCTGTGGTGATGTAAGTGGTAAAAAAGTAGCCATCATTGGTGATATTCTTCATAGCCGTGTCGCTTTATCCAATATTTTTTGCCTTCAAAAATTAGGGGCAGAAGTGATGGTGTGCGGTCCTTCCACATTGATTCCAAAATACATTGAACAATTGGGAGTTAAAGTGGAATACAATTTAACCAAAGCACTGGAATGGTGCGATGTTGCTAACATGCTAAGAATCCAATTGGAAAGACAAGAAATTCCTTATTTCCCATCGTTGAGAGAATACTCCATGCAATATGGACTTACTCTTCCTTTATTAAAATCCATAGGTAAAGACATCACCATTCTTCACCCAGGACCAATAAACAGAGGTGTGGAGATAACTAGCGAGGTAGCAGACAGCGACTACAGCATCATTTTAGATCAAGTAGAAAATGGAGTAGCCATCAGAATGGCTTGTATGTATTTATTAGCATCCAATAACGACAATTAATATTCATGAGTGCCAATCCCATATTAGTAGAAGTGTACAGAGGAAATGTATTAGAAAGTTTTCACAGAGGTGTAGTGTGTGTAGTGGACGATGACAACAAGGTTATATACAGTTGTGGAGATATTCAACAAATATGTTACCCTCGTTCTGCTTTAAAATTCTTCCAACAAATACCATTATTAACCTCTGGAGCAGTAGAACATTTTGGATTTACTGAAAAGGAAATTGCTCTTTTTTGTGGCAGCCACAATGGAGAACCTCAACACGTAGAGGTGGTGAGAAGCATCTTAAATAAAATTGGATTAACTGAAAACGATTTGCTTTGCGGTCCTCAAATGCCAACGCTTAAAGAAGACCAAGTTAAATTGATTAAATCGGATTTAAAACCTCAAAAAATTCACAACAATTGCAGTGGAAAACACGCAGGATTTTTAGCCTATTGTGTCTATCATCAATTACCTATTCATAAATACATTGATGCCAATCACCCTTTGCATATAAACATTAAAAAAGTAGTATCTGAATTTTATCAATATCCATTAGAAAAGTTTCAAACAGGAATTGACGGTTGCAGTGCTCCTATATTTGCTTTTCCTGTTTACAATCAAGCTGTTGCTTACAAAAATTTAATTAACCCTAAACAATTCGATTCTTCCATTCAAAAGGCATGTTCATTGATGGTAAATGCCATCATCAAATACCCTGAAATGATTGCAGGTGCTAAAAGGTATTGTACAGACTTAATGAAAGAATCCAATGGTAAATTAATAGGCAAAACAGGCGCTGACGGTGTTTACAGCATTGGTGTCATTTCAAACAAAATGGGAGTTTGCATTAAAATAGACGATGGTAAAATGGGACCTCAATACAATGTTGCTCAAGAGTTAATTGAACAAATGAACATTTTGAATTCAGATTCAAACATCAGATTGAGACACTATGTAAAGTGTGAAAATTTAAACTTTGGTCAATTAAATACAGGTGAAACCATGGTTTCTAAAAACCTAAATTTCAATCCTTCAGCTCAACCTCAACATTAGTTAATTACAAACTCGTAAACCGATAATTGCTTTTGGTTTTCAAGCTTGATATGGTCATACTTAAAGCCCAACCTTTCAAGTAAGTTTATTGATTTTACATTTTCTGATTGTGCTATACCTAAAATTTTCTTAGAAACTTTGTTTTTTATGAGCTTATCCAAATAGCCTTTGCATGCCTCGTAGGTATAACCCCTTCCTTCATAATGAGGCAATATAGCAAATCCCAAATCAGGGAAATCTTGATGGTTTCTATTTAAAAAAGTAATGATTCCAATTGGAATTTGCTCTGGCATTAATTCAATGACATGATAATGGTAATTCTTATTGACTAAGATGGCTTTGATGTAATTTTCAGAATCTTCTATTGATTTGATGTTTCTATCTCCAATAAATTTGATCCACGATGAGGTATTGAGCAACTCAAATATCATTTGCTTATCTGACAATACCAATGGCCTTATGTTTAATCTATCTGTTGTAAAATTAAAAAACATGAATGCAATAGTAAAAAAAAAGACAACCATAATATGATTGTCTTTTGTTAAAAAAATCTTGAAGTAATTACTTCGTTGGTGCTGGAGTACCTTTTGGAGTAGGAACTCCTTTATATTTTGAAATATCAGTATCAGTGCCAGGACCTTGGGTAGTATTGGCTTTTTCACCTGTTTTGGTCTTATCTATGCTAGGGTAATACATGCTGCACAGCAAAGAAACCACTAAAATGGCTGCTGCTGCACCCCAAGTAATTTTCTCTAATCCATCAGTTGTTTGTTTTGCTCCAAAGAAATTGGTAGCTGATGAAAAGTTAGATGCCAATCCACCGCCTTTTGGGTTTTGAACCAATACAATCAGTATCATGATGATGGCTGCTATAATGCCTAGTATTAATATTAATTTAAACATAATGATCTATTTATTTTTTTTTATTTTTTCAATAAGGGATGCAAAGTACGTTTGTTTTTCGGGATTTTGCAAACTTAATTTTTCATAGGCCTTAATTGCTAACGAAAAATTTCCTTGTTCATAGTATAAATTTGCCAAAGTTTCTGTCATGAACAATGACTCAAATTGCTCACTTTTTTTCGCCATGTTTTCAGGGTTGTAAAACTCTTTTTTAGGACGGCTTATCTGAGGATTCAATTCTATAAATTTATCTATAATGCTCAATGAATCAATTGAATTCTCTTCAGTTTGTTGCTCTGTTGCAGGTAGGTTAGGTTGGTATAACCACGAAAAGAAATCTTTTTCTCCAGTACTGGTTTTTATTGATCTATTTTCTTGCTCTTTATCTTCGCTTAAAAACGATTCAACATTGTAAACAGGATTTTTTCTCAATGTCTGAATATCTGCAAGTTGAATATGTTCAGCTTGTACTTCATTTTCATCATTGGGTAATGTGCCCAAGATAAATTCTGTTTCAACCTCCTCTAAATCTTTATTTTCTTCATTTTCAATTGTTTCCGAATCATTGGAAATCCCTAATTCAAATTCAATTGGCAATTCATTTTGATTGTCCCCTTGTTCTGTATTTTCTTCTAAAAAAGCATTGACGTCTTTCAAAGGATGAATTTCATTTTCAGAAACTTGAGTTTGATTATGTAATTCCTCTAAGCTAATTTCTTCATGTTGATTTTCAGTGCTTGATTCAATGATTTCTACCTCATTAGTTGCCTCTTCTATGGTTTCCAGATCTGGGTCAGTGCTTTGCTGTTCCAAATCAACTTTATTATAAGTTTCTAAAGGCTGTTCTTCATTGTTATCTATTAGTTCTTCATTGATAGTTTGAGAATTTTCTTCAACTAAAAAATCATTGATTGAATTTTTTAATTCTGGTTCTGCTGAGTTTATTTCAATTTTTTCTACCTCCTCAGGAACCACTACATCAATTATATTGTGTTTTGAAAAATCGTATAAATAATCATGAAGCCATGCTCTGTCATTACATCTTAGTGATGTTTTAAATAAATACTCTTCGAATCTGTAATGTTGTTTTTTTAGATAAATTTTGGTTAAAACAGCAAAAGGTTTAAAGAAATATGGATGCAATTCGGTTAGAGATTTTAATTCTTGAACATCAGATTCAGTTGCTAAATCTACATCATTAAATAATTCACTGAGTCTGTTTGCATTCATCATTACCATTTAAGCGCTATTTTATTAAAAATTTCTTGTATTATTTGTCTGCTCACTTCATCAGACAAACTGTTTTCAATGGATTGGAAGTTTTGACTTGCATCAAATTCTTGAAACCTCGAAATCGTTTCGGTAAAATTTAATTCTTTGTGTTTAGGGCATTCAAAAACAGCACTTACAGACATGGTAAATCTATTTTTAGAGGTCCCGGTATTGGCTGTTATACCTACTGATTCTATTTTGTATTCGGTAATAAAACCAGACAATTTAAAATCTCCTTCTTCAGCAACTACTGCCAAGGAGGTTTCTTTAATGAATTTGTCTTTCAATTGCTCAGTAAATTTTTGACTTAACAACGGGTTGACCAAACTGGCTTTGTTATCAAAATATTTAATGCTTATAGACTTGACATCAGCGGGAATATTGATTCCAGACAAACTGTATTTGCAAGACTTACATCCTGTCATTAATAAGAACAGTGAAAAAATGAATATGGAATGTCTCATACTGTTTTTCATGGATGGCATTAATCTAAATTAAACTGTTTGATTTTTCGGTAAAGTGTTCGTTCGGAAATGCCTAATTCCTTAGCAGCTCTGTTTCTTTTTCCGTTGTTTTTTATCAGTGCTTTTTTTATCATTTCGAGTTCGTGTTCAGCGATATTAAAAGTATCCGACTCGGTTTCCATCGGCTGTATTTCAATGTAACCAGGATGGTTGTTATTCGGTTTGTTGTATGGAATGATGATTGGATTTTCAGATGGATTTATGACAGATTTATCGTTGTAAAGTACATGGTTAATGCTGTCGCTGTTTTCTTTAATAAACTCCTCGCGATTTCCAGTGTTTTCTATCAGTCCCATCACTATTTTTTTCAAATCACTGACATCTTTTTTCATGTCAATCAATACTTTGTAAAAAATATCCCTTTCACTCAAATTATTTCCAGTATTGTCTATGTTATTTAATCCAAATGTCATTGGCAGAAAATTTTCCACTACTGGTAAGTATTTCTTCAAGGTGTTTGCATTGATTAATTTGTGTTCCGTCTCTAAAACACAAATTTGTTCAGTGACATTTTTCAATTGTCGTATGTTGCCAGGCCAAGGATAAGTACTTAATAAATGCTGTGCTTCATCATCCAATTGAATAATTGGAGAATGGTTTTTTTCAGCAAAATTTGAAACAAACTTTCTAAACAAAAGGTAGATGTCCTCGGGTCTTTCACTTAATTTAGGAACTCGAATTGGAACTGTTGCTAAACGGTAATACAAATCCTCCCTGAATTTACCTTGTGTTGCCCTTTCTAACAAATCTCTGTTTGTAGCAGCTACAACCCTTACATTTGTTTTTTGAACCTTGCTGCTACCTACTTTTATGTATTCGCCATTTTCTAATATACGCAACAGCCTGGCTTGAGTTCCCAATGGCAATTCCCCTACTTCATCTAAAAACAAAGTACCGCCATTGGTGGTTTCAAAATACCCTTTTCTTGAATCGGTTGCTCCTGTAAAAGAACCTTTTTCATGACCAAACAATTCTGAATCTATAGTTCCCTCTGGAATTGCACCACAGTTTACTGCTATAAAATTTCCGTGTTTTCTGCTGCTTAATTGATGTATGATTTTTGAAAACGACTCCTTTCCCACTCCACTTTCTCCATTGATTAACACACTCATGTCTGTAGGTGCCACCTTGATGGCAGTTTCTAAAGCCAAATTCAGTGCATGTGAATTTCCAATGATACCAAATCTATTTTTAATTGTTTGAAGTTCCATTCAAATTGTGAGTCAAATTTATGCTTTGTATTGTATTTACAGCAATAGTTTTCTGCAAAATTACAATAAATACGTCAAAATGTCAGAAAAAATTTCTACTTATCTAATCTGTGATAAATCATTACCTTAGGATTATGGCATTGCAATTCATGTAAACACAACTTTTGTTTATGGTGCATTTCCTTTGGGAAATCTTGTGTTTCTATAAATCCAAGTTTAGAGAAATACTGAGGAATATCTGTAACTAAATAAATGGGTGAATGGCATTTCAGTTTTAAAAAATTCACCATGTCTGTCCCTATGCCTTTGTTTCTGTATTCGTCTAATACTCCTAAAGTACACAATTCTTTGATGCCATTGATTGTTTTTACTCTTCCTATACCTATTACCTTATTTTCTACAACAGCAACACAAAATTGATGTTCATGAATTAATAAAGAATCTAAAGTGAGTATTTTTATGATGTTCATTATTTCATCGAGATGGGATTGATTAGCTTGAATGATATGGAACATCATTTACAAATATAAAAATTAAAATTGATACAATAAAAGAATGTAAATTACCGTTGGAAATAGTACTATGACAAACCAAACTAGAAACCTGATAAGTTTATTGATATTAAGCTGCAGTTGTTTTTCCTTTATGGATGAAAACACCATGACTTTAAAACAAGCATTAGACAAAAAATTAATTTCGTGTGAAATAAAAAACAATTCAAAAAGCACCCATTTTCAAACCCCAATTTCCGTTTCTATCACTAATTTAACAGATAAAAACTTAACTATAAAAATAGATAAGGGCTTGTACTTTTACCCACAAGACAGCAATTTACAAAACATCATCATTGTGAAAGACTTTGAAATTCCAGTAATGGCTAATGCTAAAGGAATAGAAAAGAATTTGAATGGGTATTGCTGTGAATCGCACGATGGAGCTCCGGGTTCAAAGCCAATGAAATACACAATAGGTAAACAAAGTTCAGGCAAAATGAAATCGCTAGTGGATTATCTTTATTCTCATAAATTATACAACAACATGGAGGCACAAAGAGCCATTTGGACCATATCTGACAACCACGATTTAGCAGATATATCAGGTTACGATACCTCAAGCACTAAAAAGTTACAACTTTTTTTATCAAAATTAACCGGCAAAAAACTTCCTCCTCCTCCAGCTCCTGATGATTATCACCGAAATTATTATTCAAACACTTACGTATCAAAAATTTCCATATCAGGCAATTACAACATCAATTATTCCGATACTTGTGACATCAGAATGGCTATGTTTGATACTGCCAATGTGTGTGTGAGAGAACTGTTTGTAGATAGACATTTAAAACCAGGTCCACACAACATCAAATACGAGTTTGATGCTTCACAATTCCCGCATAGGTATTATTTTATCAGAATGGTAATTAATGACGAAATAAAAACGAATTCGATGTACGATTTAAAAACTGGAAAAATTAAAAGAGTGATGCAATTGCATAATCGTTAAAATTAACTTTATATTTGTAAAATGAAATTAAGTAAAATCTCCATCTTAGCTTTAATCACAGTCATCTTAGTCATTGCCTCTTGTGGTGGTCCAAAAAAATGCAATGGAAAAAGAGGAACCCGTGTTGACATGGGCACCATGTAATGAACTCTCAAGTTAGTGTATTATTTGTTTGTTTAGGAAACATTTGCAGAAGTCCTTTGGCAGAAGCTTTGTTTTTAAAACACATTAACGATTTACAGGTGAGTGAACTGTTCAATGTTGATTCGTGCGGAACAGGAAATTGGCATGCTGGCGAATTAGCGGATATCAGAACCAGAAATAACGCTTCTGTTAATGGCATCAACATGACCCACAGAGCAAGACAAATTACTTTAAATGACTTCGACAACTTTCATCACATTTTCGTAATGGATGAAAACAACCTTAGAGATGTCAAACAAATTCATTCCAATCATCCATGCATTCAATTGATCACAGAAAACACCCAGTACAAAGGCAAAATCATACCTGACCCCTATTATGGCAATGAAAATGATTTTAAGTATGTGTTTAATTTATTAAATGAAGTAACTTTGCAACTTGCAAGTCAACTTATTAAGCAATATCAACTTAAACAGTAAGAGCAACTTTTATTTTGGTTTAATTACCATGATAGTTGTCAATACTGGATTGGTATTGAATCTCTTTCAGCCAGGTGTTATAGATGTCGATGGAGGTATTTTTTCTGCTGTAGCATACAAAGATTTACATGGGGGAACTTTGTATTTAGATGCTTGGGAAAATAAAATGCCCGGAGTGTTTTATGTATTAGAGCTTTTTTATTTCTTATTTCCTTCGCCAATTTATGCCAATTTCATTATCACCTTTTTACTATTTTTGGTCTTCTCCATAGGATTTTACCTCATTAGTTTTCATTTCACCAAGTCCATCATCATCAGCATCATTACCGAAATCGTGTTTTTGGTTTTGTTTATTCACCATTCATTTGTAGGCGATGGATTGAGCACCGAATTATTTGCTAGCGCTTGTTTGATATTGTCATTGACTTGTTTGTATTACCCTTTTCGATTGTTTAAAATCAAAAACTTACATTTTTCAGCTTTTTTTTGTGGTATATCTATTTGGTTCAAGGAGGTATTTTTACCTTTAGCTCTGATAGTATTTGTATTCATTTGGTTACAATCCAAAAACAAAAAGATATTGTTGTCATTTTTGATCCCTAGCATTCTTTTTAGTTTCATTTTATTATTACAAGGTACTTTTATTGGATTTATCGACTCCATTGCATACAATTTTGAATACGTGAGCAAGGGTGAAAAAATAAATTATACGGAGAAAATCAACATGGTATTTCAATCCATCATTGCGCCATTGATTGCTTTGCTCTTTTATTCTATTTATGCTGCTATTCTTTTGTTTAAAACTAAAAGAAAAGAAATTTTATTGTACTTGTCTTTCATACCTGCATCTCTATTGCTATTCTTTATTTCCCCCTATTCGTTTGGGCATTATTTAATTCCAACAGTCGTATTTTTATTCATTTCCATTTTGGGTATCATTAAACTCAGCATTGAAAACAAAATGCCATTGACATTGTTGTATGTATCGTTATTGATAAGTGCCTACGCATTAAACAAACAAAGAGATGTCAATTTAGTATATCGAATTTCAGAATTTAAACACGATGCCATATCCAAAAAATTATCTGAAGATAAAGACGGAACTTTGTTTATAGATTTTGTTGATGCGGTTCCTTATTACATCAAGAGCAACAAAAAACACCATGCATTTTTACCTGTGCCACTCAGAGTTCATTTTGAAGACAATGCAACAGGAATTTTGAACAGAAACAGATTATGGAAAGAATTAAGTGAAAATCCTCCAAAATATTTAATCACAAATTTCTCTACGTCCTATACCTATTGGCATTTGCCTCACAATGGATTTTACAAAAAAAAATATGAAAAAACAGACAGTGTTCTCGATAAAAATAAAGAATGGGTTTATCTTTGGCAACTGAAAAAATAAGAAATGGCAGAACAAATAATGAATAAAGCATTAGAATTAGACCACACTGACGAGCTAAAAGAATTTAGAAAAGAATTTTATTTCCCTCAACACAACGGAAAAGATTGTCTTTATTTTACAGGAAATTCACTTGGATTGCAACCAAAAGGAGTTGAAAATGCAATATTGACAGAATTAATAGATTGGAGAAATCTGGGTGTTGAGGCTCATTTTAAAGGTAAAAATCCTTGGTTCTCTTATCATCATTTTTTAAGTGAAACACTTGCTGAAGTAGTTGGTGCAAAACCCATTGAAGTTGTTGCCATGAATCAATTGACAAGCAATCTTCATTTTCTTTTTGTTAGTTTTTATCAACCAAAAGGACAACGATATAAAATCATCATGGAAGCAGGGGCATTTCCCAGCGATATGTACTTGGTAGAATCACAAGTTAAATTTCATGGATATTCTCCTGATGATGCCATCATAGAAATAAGCCCTAGAGAAGGTGAATTTTCCATAAGACACGAAGACATCATCAATAAAATTGAAGAAAACAAAGATCAATTAGCTCTTGTTTTTTTCTCTGGTGTTCAATATTACACCGGGCAAGTATTTGACATTAAAAACATCACTATAAAAGCTCATGAAGTAGGTGCAAAAGCTGGTTTTGATTTAGCCCATGCAGCAGGTAATATAGAGTTGAAATTGCACGAATGGGATGTTGACTTTGCAGCTTGGTGTAGTTATAAATATTTAAATTCTGGCCCAGGCAGTGTAGGTGGTGCATTTGTACACGAAAAATATTCGAACAACAATGAATTGCCACGATTTGCTGGATGGTGGGGGCACGATGAAAAAGAAAGATTTAAAATGTTAAAAGGATTTGTTCCTATGGATGGGGCACAAGCTTGGCAATTAAGCAATGCGCCTGTATTGAGTATGGCGGCTCATAAAACGTCATTAGAAATTTTCAAAAAAGCAGGAATAAGTCAATTGATAAATAAAGCAAAAGCACTCAATGCCTATTTAGATGAAACATTGAATGAAGCCATGCAAAAAAATCCATTATTAGGGTTTAAAATCATCACTCCTGCATTCCCTGAAAGGTCATGTCAATTAAGTATTCTAACTGGAGAAAACGGAAAAAAAATATTTGATTACTTGACAGAGAATGGAGTCATTGTAGATTGGAGAAATCCAAATGTAATAAGACTTGCTCCTGTCCCATTATACAACAGTTTTCAAGATGTGTATGAATTGGGTGAATTGTTAAAAAAATACCACGAATGAACTACTACGAACTAAGTTTGACTGTTTGTGAACCAATAGATGAAAACATTGAAATCATTTCAGCGTATTTATCTGAATTTGGTTTTGAAGGCAGTGCCGAAGACGAAGCATTAAAAGCTTACAAGGCAGAAAATGAAATTACCAAAGAAGAAATCAAATTATTGGCCGATGAATTGGTTGAAAAAAATCTTTGTTATGAAGATTATACCATCGATATCATTATCCCAAAAAATTGGAATGAAGAATGGGAAAAACACTATTTCCAACCAATTGTTATTGCTGATGAATGCCTTATTCGCAGCACTTTTCATCAAACCGATTTAAAAGCCAAATACCAAATCATCATTGACCCCAAAATGAGTTTTGGAACTGGACACCATGAAACCACCAGCATGATGGTTGAATTGTTATTGAAAAAAGAGTTAAAAAACCTTGAGATTTTAGACATGGGTACTGGCACTGGAATACTTGGTATATTGTGTTGCATGATTGGTTGCAAACAAGTGATTGGTGTAGATAACGATAGTTGGTGTTACGAAAATGCACAAGAAAACATTGAATTGAATAAAATCAATAATTTCAATATGAAATTAGGCGATGCAGGTTTACTAAAATTATTCCCTAAACAATTCGATTTAGTGATTGCCAACATCAATAGACACATTTTACTTTCCGATATTCACTATTACACAGAGAGCATGAAAGATTCATCTGAACTCCTATTAAGCGGTTTTTACACCGAAGATTTGGATGAAATAAAACTCGAATGTGAAAAAAACAACCTGAAATACTTGAATCACATCAGTAAAAAAAATTGGGTAGCTGCTGTATTTACTAAGGTTTAAGTTTTATTGATTAATCTAATAATAATTTTAATAATATAAATTAGAGTTATAATGAAATTTGTACATTCAATGAATAATATTGAATAAATTGTTGCAAATTTGCACTCATTATGTCAATATTAGTAGGAAAAAAAGCCCCAAATTTTAATGCTCCAGCCGTTATCAATGGCGAGGAGATTGTAGAAAACTTCAGTTTATCTCAATACTTAGGAAAAAACCATGTGGTATTGTTCTTTTATCCAAAAGATTTTACTTTCGTTTGTCCAACTGAGTTACACGCCTTTCAAGCTGCTTTAGGAGAATTTGAAAGCAGAGGTGTAAAAGTAGTAGCATGCAGCACTGATACTGAAGAAAGCCATTACAATTGGCTACAAATGCCTAAAGATAAAGGCGGAATTCAAGGTGTTACTTACCCAATAGTTGCTGATACTACAAAATCTATAAGCACTAACTACGATGTTTTATTTGGACATTACGATTACGATGACAACGGCCAATTGATTGCAAACGGACCAATGATAGCCTTCAGAGGTTTGTTTTTAATCGACAAAGATGGCATAGTGCAACATCAAGTAGTGAACCATTTGCCATTGGGCAGAAGTGTTGAAGAAACCTTAAGAATGGTAGATGCTTTACAACACGTAGAAGAAAAAGGAGAAGTATGTCCAGCCAATTGGGAAAAAGGCAAAGAAGCAATGAGTGCCTCTTTCAAAGGTGTTGCTGAATATTTAAGCCACAATTAATTTTTTTATTTTTCATAGTTATAAAGCCCTTAATCTTTTTTAAGGGCTTTTTTTATTTTAACTTTGTACCATGTTTAGAACGCATCATTGTGGAGAATTAAGACTTACCGACATCAACAAGGAAGTAACATTGGCTGGTTGGGTATCCAAAAGAAGAGATTTTGGTTCCATGAGTTTTATCGATTTAAGAGATAGATATGGAATTACTCAATTGAGCTTTAATGAAGAATACAATGCTGAATTGCTTGGTGCTGCTCGTAATCTTGGTCGTGAATTTGTCATTCAAATCACTGGCAAAGTAACTGAAAGAAGCAATAAAAACTTAAAAATTCCTACAGGTGAAATTGAAATCATAGTTGAAAAAATAACTGTTCTCAACGAATCCATTACTCCCCCATTTACCATCGAAGACGAAACAGACGGTGGCGATGAATTGAGAATGCAATACAGATATCTCGACCTTAGACGTGACAATGTTAGAAAAAAATTAATGCTCAGACATCAGGTAGCTAAACATGTACGGAATTATTTAGACAATCAAGAATTTATAGAAGTAGAAACTCCGGTTTTAATTAAATCAACGCCCGAAGGAGCTCGCGATTTTGTAGTGCCTAGCCGCATGAATCAAGGTCAATTTTACGCTTTGCCACAAAGCCCACAAACCTTTAAACAATTATTGATGGTAAGCGGATTTGATAAATATTATCAGATAGTAAAATGCTTTAGAGACGAAGATTTAAGAGCCGATAGACAACCAGAATTTACACAAATAGATTGTGAAATGAGTTTTGTTGAACAAGAAGATATTCTCAATTTGTTTGAAGGAATGATTAAGCATGTATTCAAAGAAGTAAAACATGTTGACTTAGGAAACTTGCCAAGAATGACTTTTGACCAAGCCATGAATTTGTATGGTAATGACAAGCCAGATATCCGATTTGGCATGACCTTTAATTACCTTACTGAACTGGTAAAAGGCAAAGGTTTTCCAGTATTTGATTCTGCTGAGTGTATCATTGCCATCAGTGTAAAAAACTGTGCAAATTACACTCGTAAACAATTAGATGAAATTACTGAATGGGTAAAAAGACCTCAAATAGGTGCTAAAGGTTTGGTGTATGTATTATGCCAACCCGATGGAACATTTAAATCATCCGTAGATAAATTTTACAATCAAGAAGATTTAAAACAATGGGCACAACAATGTCATGCTGAAGCTGGTGACTTGATGTTATTGTTATCTGGAAACACCAAGTCTGTTCAAAAACAAATGAGCGAATTGAGGTTGGAAATGGGAGAAAGAGCAGGATTGAGAAACAAAACAGAATTTAAAGCCTTGTGGGTACTAGATTTTCCATTGTTGGAACAAGATGAAGAAACACAAAAATGGCATGCCATGCACCATCCTTTTACAAGTCCTAAACCAGAAGATATTGATAAATTAGAAACCAACCCAGGAGAAGTAAAAGCCAATGCCTACGACATGGTAATTAATGGAGTTGAAGTAGGTGGTGGTTCAATCAGGATATACAACAAAGATTTGCAAGCAAGGATGTTTAACAGATTAGGTTTTACAAAAGAAGAGGCTTTATATCAATTTGGATTTTTAATGAATGCCTTTGAATATGGTGCTCCTCCACATGGAGGAATAGCTTTTGGATTTGATAGATTGTGTAGCTTGATTGGCGAAGTGGATAGCATCAGAGATTTTATTGCCTTCCCTAAAAACAATCAAGGAAGAGATGTGATGATAGATGCACCATCGTATATTGATGACAAACAGAAAGCAGAATTAGGTTTATAAAGCCACTTTAATTCCCAGCATGTTGTTTTGAATGAACATTGGGAAAAAGTATGTTTTATCAGATTGTCCAAACTGAACACCATTGACATAGGCTTTGTTCTCGTATTTAAATTGAGGGGCTTGCAATTGCCATTCTGATTTAAAAAACAAAGCAATATTATCTTTAATTTTATAACTAAAATCAATGCCACACATAAAGTTCAATGAGGTTTTTTTGTCTGATTTATAATCCCAAGTAGTTTTAATTCCGGGGATGACAGAATTAAAAGTACCATTGATGGTTCTGTTTCTGCAAGCACTTAATCCAAAACCAAATTGCGGTACTATTTGAAATTTATGGTTTTTATTAATCACAAATAGCAAACCTATATTGATTGAATTGATTGAATAATTATCTGTACTAAAACTTTCAGCTTTTGAGTTTAATTTGGCTTCAGCGTCTTTTTTCAATTCGCTTTCATTGATGCCAATGGAGCTGGACTTAAAGTGTCCATATATGCCAAGACCACTTTTACCTACACGGTTAAATCCAACATAGAGAGAAAGTCCGTTTTTGCCATAGCCAGAGAGGGTATCGTCAATGTTTGTTTCGGCTAAGTTCCCTAATGGTTTAGCAATTCCAACACCCACAGAGATAGAATTGCGAAACAGGTGTTCACTTTGAGCATAGGAGTTAGCAGCAAAGAGCAGAAATAGATAGATGATTTTTTTCATTTTTTAAATAAAGGATATTTCAAAAGTAAGAAAATTTTTTTAATTCATTAATGAAGTAATAAGTTGAAATGAAATTGTGTTTGTTATATTGGAATTAGAATTAATCATTGTATTTAAAATGTCTTATTGGCAATGAATTTATTGTATCATTGCATATTTTTAGTTTAGCTTCGAGTTGTTTTGACTCTGGTATACTCTGATAACATTTAGAAACATGAACTTTAAAATTCTTATGTTGATTATCATGCCTTGATTCATGTGTTTTAATACATACTAACTTAATGCTCTACTTTCCCATAATAAACTGTGTTTACTACACAAAACAAATCATTATCTTTTGATTTTGAATGAATGTAGTAAAGTGGTTTTAAAGTTTGTTTTTCTGTATCTGTCCATTTAAATGGTATAATTTTTATTTTATCATTTAAATTTAATTTACCTTCAAAGTCTTTATCTAAAAATGCAATTGTATCATTTGTCTCAGTTATTCCAATTAAAAAATTAGGAAAGGAGACAAGTGAATGTCTTGATTTAGCTGAAAAAGACAGTACAGTTAATTCATGTTCCTCTGATAAATCTTGATAAACCCATTTGTTTCTACAAGATTCTACTTTCTTTGACTCATTTGCCCAAAATTTTTTAGATTTAACATGACAACCAGTCATTGCTAAAGTAATGCATAGAGAAATTAATAAAAATTTCATGGAATGATAACTGATTCAAAGTTACATAAAATATTAGAATTAAAGCGAACCTGCATACAGATTTGACTATTTATAATAGCTAAACAAATAATAATTAAATTTTATTATATTTGAAATTTGAGCATGCTAATGAAATGATAAAACAATTAATAAGCCTAACGAAGACAAAGAATATATGAGAAAATGCAAAGAAACATTAATGATTGGTATAGATTTTATTGTTATATAAATTTGTATAGACCAATTTAATTGTGGGGGACTAAAAGTTGTCAATATAAAAATACAAGGTGTAAAAAGAATAAACAAAGAAAACATGAATGAGAATCTATATTGGCTATGGGTATTTCAACTTATGAAATTAAAAAAACAACTTCTGTAATAGCAGAAAAAAATTAAGCTTTAAAATACATGAAACAAACTTGGATTATTTTAATTTTTATTTTTAATGTGTATTTAAACAGTTGTAAGTATAAAGAATACACAAACAGGGATGACTTTATAAAATATAAATATTTAAAATTTTATATTAACAAGGAATTTAACAAGTTAAATTCTCAATTAATTAAAAATAAACCAATTAAAAGTTTTAATATTAAAAATTTGAATTTTATTGAAGGAATGAGTTATAATTTTAATGATTCAACTAAAATTGTAGTAATTAACAATAAAAAATTTTATTTGGGCTCAGATTCAATTAAAAAGGTTAATTGTTATAACATTCAATTAGATAAAGATGTTAAGGTTCAATCCATTACAATTTATAATTTAAAAACCAATAGTAGGACAAACTTTTACAGTGCATGGTAATTTTCCATAGGTTTTTATCAATAAATAATAATGCTTTAGTTACTATCTACAAGCTAATGTTTTTCAAGTAACAAGACCCAAGTTCACACTCCCATCTTACGATTGAGTGAGCAAAATGCTTCTGCCGTATTTAACAACTGTATATTGAGCATTAAAAGTATATATTTGTATTAGTATTTTCATTATTAGAAATGCCAGAGGCAGAGAAATTTCACACTTGCAAGATGCGAGGGTGAACGTTGTATATTATATGTTTAAGAAACTCTTGTAAAAGTTATTCGAAATAAACAAAATCAATCAGCAAAAATCTATGAAAAATTTATAGTTACTGTTGGATTATGTGAAGGTGATAATAAAAGATTAAAATGAGTTATAGACATACTGCCTTTTGTAGAAACCTTTCTTGTCCATGCCTAAAACATGAAAGGCTGAACATAATAAAATTATCGTGTTTACTTTTGCTGTATTGGAATGTAAATATATAACAGAAAAAAACGACATTTGTAAATTAAAAAATTGGAAAACTTTGAAGAATACCTAAGACAAGGTGAACCAAACAAGGCAGAAAAAGCAAAAGTTTGGAAAACAGCTATCGGCTTACAACAAGTTGATGGCTTAAAACCGTCTGAATATCTAATTGAAACTGCCAAACATAACATTGAAGGTGATATAACCATTGACGAAGTAAAAAAACGCATTGAAAGCTACTATCAACAACACCCAACACTAACAGATGAAGACCGAACTGAAGAAGCCGACAAGGTTTCGGTAAGAATAGCTGAAATGTTGAGTGAGCAAACCTTTACTTTTTCACCAGCAGAATATTTGGCTATACATCGTAGATTGTTTACAGGAATATACAAATTCGCAGGAAAAATTCGTGATTACAACATCACAAAAAAGGAATGGGTATTGAATGGCGAAACCGTTCTTTATGCAAGTGCAGACAGCTTGAATGAAACTTTAGTATATGACTTTGAGCAAGAAAAAAAATTTAGTTACAAGGGTTTAAGCGAACATGAGATTATTGAACACATGGCAAATTTTATATCAAACTTGTGGCAAATCCACATTTTTGGAGAAGGGAACACAAGAACTTCAGCTATATTCTTAATAAAATATTTACGTAAATTGGGATTTAAAAATGCAAACAACCATTTATTTGCAAACCATTCTTGGTATTTCCGAAATTCATTGGTAAGAGCAAATTATGAAGACTTGTCAAGGGGGATTTATAGGACAGATAAGTTTCTTATTCGTTTTCTTTCTAACTTATTGATGAAGGGGAATTATATACTTAAAAACCGTGAACTACACATTTTAGCTGACACTGTAAATGACACTGTAAAACTTAAAATTGACACTGTAAATGACACTGTATTTTTATTGATTAATCAAAACAGCAAAATAACAGCCAATGAGATTAGTGAACGATTGAAAATGAGTTTAAGCACCGTAAAACGAAAAATTAAAGAACTAAGAAACAATGGAAAGATAGAACGTATAGGTAGTGACAAAACAGGACATTGGAAAATAATAGAATAGTTAAAAGGCAACGATAAGTTAAAAAAGAGAAACAGAGCATTAAAATGCGTTTAAATATTATTATTCAATACTTTCCCCCATGGTTGTTCTGTAGCCAAGATTCTTGCGGCTGTGACCGACCATTGTCACCTAATTAGAGTCTGTTGAAAATCAATATTTATTTTAAAAATATCACATTCAATAATGGCTCCTTTTATAAGATTTTACCATAAAATGGTCATTAAGTCTCAAATACAAAAGAACATCCAGTTCAAGGATTTTAATAAAAGGATTGCAGATGTTTAAACGAAGAATTATGAATTTAGTAAGCAGAAGTATGAAGGCCGAAGTTAGAAATAAGAAGTAAGAACGCTGAACTTTAAACGCAGAATTTAGAACTTAGAACGAAGAAGGCAGAAGTTAAATCGTAGAATTTAGAACTTAGAATGAAGAACTTAAAAGTGAGAAGTAAGAACGCTGAACTTTAAACGCAGAATTTAGAACTTAGAACGAAGAAGGCAGAAGTTAAAACGTAGATTGTAGAATGTAGATTTTAGAATGTAGAACGCAGAAGTTAGAAGGCAGAAGTTAGAAGTTAGAAGTTAGAAGTAAAAGCACAGAACCAATAACAATTAACAATTCAACAATAACAATTAAACCATTCAACCATATACTTCGACAAGCTCAGTATCCGACATAATTTAACAATTAAACAATAACCACTCACCATTCAACCAATAACTAATAACATTTTTATCTTATCAAATTGAGCTAAAGTATTTAACTAAGTATTAATTTTTCTTTATTCTTTTTGGTGCCAAAAAGACCACGAAGTCGCAGCGAAGCTAAACAAAAAGGCACCACCAAATAAAAATTTCTGTTTTTTTGAAGCTGCACGGCTAGGCACAACCTACCTTCAAAAAAGGAAATTTCAC
>CAYVDH010000032.1:0-24150 GCA_964450355.1 uncultured Flavobacteriaceae bacterium | reverse complement strand
ATAATGAATAATTATATTAGATTTAAAAAATAAATTGAAATCAAGGAAATATTATGAAGCTAGAAACTATAAAATATAAAGATTATGAACTTGAATTACCTAAAGAGGGTAATCATGTTATAGGACAAATATTAAATGGAAATATTGTTGTTTATCAAGCATTTAATAACGAGATAGCTAATTATGCTATATCAAATCAAAAATTTGGTGGAAAGAATTATAGTTTTTCAAGAATGACATGGATAAAACCCAATTTTTTATGGATGATGTATAGAAGTGGATGGGCAAGTAAAGAAAATCAAAATAGGATTTTAGCGATTGAATTATCTTTTGACTATTTTGAACAGGTGCTTGAAAATGGTATATTTACTAGATTTTACAATGAATTTGAAAGCGAACACAGTTGGAAACAAAAATTATTAAGTTCAGATATTAGGATACAATGGGATCCAGACCACAATTTTAAAGGTGAAAAATTAAATAGAAAGGCAATTCAAATTGGCTTAAAAGGAGATGCTTTAAAAGATTTTAATGATATACATGTCAAATCTATTGATGATATTACAGAGTTTGTTAATGAACAAAAAAATAAAATTGATAGAAATGAAAATGATTTTTATGTAATCAAAGAAAATGTTATACAAATTAAAGATTCAATAAAAGAAAAGCTTTTAATTTCTTTATAAAATGCTATAATCGACTAATTATCTAGTTAAAAACACCAAACAATTCAATCAATTTACTTCAAAAATATAACACAACAAATGAATAAAAACACGTTATCAAATTTTATATTTACCATTGATAACTTTTGGACAAAACAAGAATGTGACAGCTACATTGCCATAAGTGAAAGCAAAGGATATGAACCAGCTACAGTAGATACTGAAAAAGGGGCAATTGTTGTAGAAACTGTTAGAAATAATAACAGGGTGATTTTTGCTGATTTTGAACTTGCAGAAAAACTTTGGAATCAGTTGCAGCCATTAGCTCCTAATCAAATTGGAAATTGCCATGCAGTGGGTTTGAATGAGCTTTTTAGATTTTATAAATACGAAGTTGGGCAACAA
Source organism: uncultured Flavobacteriaceae bacterium (assembly GCA_964450355.1). Lineage (GTDB taxonomy): Bacteria > Bacteroidota > Bacteroidia > NS11-12g > UBA955 > CAYVDH01. Next base: position 23,080 of record CAYVDH010000032.1, on the reverse strand, counting down.
TTTAAACGACATAAAGATCAAAGTTACATTCGCAATGAATTCGAAGCCAGTTATTATACGTTCATGATTTATCTAAATGATGATTATGTGGGCGGAGAAACAGCATTTGCCGATTTGACAATTCAACCCAAACAAGGCACAGCCTTGGTATTCTTACACGATATAGAACATCAAGGTAGTCCTGTTAAAGAAGGAGTGAAATATGTGTTAAGAACTGATATTATGTATACACGATTTAGAACATCAAGGAAGCCCTGTTAAAGAAGGAGTGAAATATGTGTTAAGAACTGATATTATGTATAAGTTGTTAGATTTAAATGAATAAATTATAAATTTCATTTTAACTTGTTATTGATAAAGGAAAATAGTTTTAAATTAAAATTAATGAAAAAAAACTCTTATTTACTTTTGATTGTCATGTTATTCAATAACAGTTGTCAATTCACTAAAAATGAGATTAAAAGTGACAAGGTAATTTACATAACAAAAGAAAACACTGATAGTTTGAATTCGAAGTATAACGCCTTTAATCTTTGGTATTCATACTCTGGACTTGGTTCTAATTATGGTTCTTTGCAACCGGTATTTAGAGTGAAAGGACCTCATTATGTTTATAGCTTTGAACAAAACAGTACATTAATTGGAATATATGATAAAAAACCCAAGTATCACTTTAGTGGAGAGTTAAGACTTGCTTCCATAGATTCTATTTTGGATTTGGTAAAAAACTTAAAAGATACCATTGTGGACAAATGGGATTCATATATTATGAGTGGAGGAGTTCATTCAATTAAGGTTGAATTTAATGAAATCAATGTGGAGTTTCATCTCAGAAATGCGCATGATTCAACTGCTCAGAAAATTGTTGATATACTCAATTCTAATATCCCTATTTTCAAAAAAAGACTTTGGTTATTTCATGATTTATCCAATACAAGAAAATAAAGAATCATAACAAAATAAAGAGTTTTCAGATGCTAGTTTGTGTTTTTATGAAACTTTAATTTGAATTGTAAAGTTAAAAGACAATCAAATCACTTAACAACTTTCTAAACTCCAGTTTTTTTGAATTCGACTTGGATAAAGATGGGTATAGAGAATAATACATAGTTGGGTTTTGAATTTACACAGTATCTCATTGTTTTAAGGTTTTGTAAAAAGTATTTTATAAATTATATGCGTATTATTCAATTATCATTTTTAACTTTGTTCCTATTAAGTTGTTCAACAAAAAATAATAATATGGGACTTTTTGATAAATTATTTGGAAAGAAAGATAAATCAGTCAATATTGAAAATAAAGACTCTTTGTTGGGTATAAATCCTATAGAAAAAACTTCCGAAATGCTGGATGAAGATTTATATTGGTTAATCATAGAAAATTCATTAAAACACTCTTCAAACCAAGAGGGTCAAGAGAAATATTTAATCAATGAGATAAGTAAATTGACTTTAAAACAAATGATAGGATTTAGGTTACGCACTGATAAGCTGCTTTATGATACTTACAATTCAGACATGTGGTGCGCAGGTTATATCATGAATGGAGGTTGTTCAGATGATGGATTTGAATATTTCAGAAATTGGGTGATTTCAAGAGGAAAGACAACGTATTACAAAACGAAAGAAAATCCTGATTATTTAATAAATGAATTAGTTTCAGAGATAGAAATTTATGATTTTGAAAATTTTTGGTATGTAGCATTAGCAGCTTTTGATAATAAAACTGGAAAAGATTTATATGATTATATTGATTATGAAAAATTTATAACATGTGAAAGTAATTACCCTAATTTTGATTTCACCTGGGAAGAAAACAATCCTGAAAGCATGAAGAAAATTTGCCCCAAACTTTATGAAAAATTTTATAAACATTGATGATTTTATATTAGCCCTTTTTAGCTTTATACTTTTATTTTTGCTTTATCATGTCATGACCAAAGTTTTTCCAAAAAGTAAATCGGTGCTCAAAACTGAAAAATCTTTGAAAGAATTAAGAGAAAAGTATTCGAAGATTGACCGAAATCAACTGCTTGTATTTCTTATTTTTGCTTTAATCTTTATGATTTTATTGTATCTAGGATTGAGCATTTTCATTGATTTTAAATTGTCGTTTATACCACATACCAATATCTTGATTAAACCACAACCAATTTTGGTTTTTGTAGTCGCTTTTTTTATTGGCATTTTGCTGGCTACAATCCTAACTAATTGGTTAACCAAAAGGAAATTAAATTCCAGTTGGTATGAGTATTTAGCATATTCTAATCTCAGTTATAGAATTAATTATTTAAAGTTTTTCAAAGTCTTTTTATTTTTTTTATCATTTCTTTCTTTGGTTGTTTTATATGCTGTATTGGATTCGTTTTCATCTTTTGGACACAATGAAATTAAATGGAATGGACTATTTAGTATTGGGACTAAATCATACCAATATTCGGACATAAAATCAATTAAAGACATAGATAAATTGAAAGCGATTAGCGGAGATATTGTGGATGAACCCTACTTCATCATTGAATTTAATGATGGCAATCAATGGAACTCAAGAAATGATGGTTTTATTCGATATGAGCAAAATTGCGAAATCATTGAATTTGTTACATCTAAAGTTTCAATTGAACCAATAGAAATGGAATTTAACAATGAATAATCCCTTTTTTAAATAAATGTTTAAATATGAGTCTGTTTATTTGATGATAAAAAATCACAAGAACATCATTCCGTTATTGTTGTTAACATTGATATCTTTTAATACTTTGTCTAAATTCATTGAAGTAAATTATATTGAAAATAAGGGAGTTTTATTGTCCCATACAACTCAACATTATCTAGGATTTGTATTTGTGATAATAAATTATGTGATGTATTTTTATTTAAAAAAATATTACAAGCATTTAATGTTATTAACCTTGTTTTTGGGGCTGTTTAATGTCATTCAATTTAATTTGGATGTATATACCTGTTCATTTGGAATGAATGCAGTCAAACTACATTTTCAGCCCTTTGTATTTGTTGTTATTTTAATAACATACATCCTAAATAGAAAACAAATCAATAGGTTTTTAGCAGATTTGATTTAAATAGAATGAAATTTTACATCAATTATTTTTTTTATTTCTTTTTAAGTTTTGTCCTATTCACAACAATAGGAACATTGTCTCATGAGTTTGGTCATATTGCAGTTGCAAAATATTATGGGTATAAAACATCGCTCCATTATGGGAGTATGAATTATAAGACAAATTTTGAAGTAGAATTAATAAAACTCTATAAAAAATACAAATTTGATCCTAATAAAAGTATTCCATATGAATTAGAAAAAGAACATAATAAATTAATTGAAAAATATAAAAAAGAGTCTTTATATGTGTCCATGGGTGGACCATTACAAACTATGATTACAGGTTTATTTGGTTGCTTATTATTATACATTAGGCGTAATAAACAAATTGAATCTGGATTTAATCTTATTGATTGGATAGCTGTATTCCTCTCATTATTTTGGCTTAGAGAGCTATTTAATCTTATTTCATCCCTAGCTTATGGAATGATGTTACAACATGGTAAATATTTTGGTGGTGACGAGTACAGGATTTCTAAAAAGTTGAATTTGTGGGAGGGGACAATTCCTGTTGTTTTAGGTTTATTGGGTTTAGTGATATCATTGATTGTAGTCTTTAAAATTGTGCCATTTAATTTAAGATTTACATTTATTATAAGTGGATTGATTGGCGGAATTACTGGGCTATATTTATGGATGGATGTTTTTGGTCCTTGGTTATTGCCATAGTTTAATATAAATTCAAATGAATATTAGTTTTGATCTAGATAGCACATTAATCCCAATTGGAAATGAGTTTGAAACAGAAAATCAATCGTATTTGGCAAAATGTATTGGCATTGAAAAAATACGAAAAAGTACCCGTTTACTTTTTACTAATTTAAAACATCAAGGTTGTCAGGTTCATATTTACACAACTTCATTCAGAAGTAGATTTAAAATTAGGATTACCTTTTGGTTTTACGGAATTCGTGTAAATAAAATAATTACTCAATTCGAAAATGAACAAAAACTAAAATTAATTCAAATTAATGCTTCAAAATATCCGCCAGCATTTGATTTTGATGTACACATTGACGATTCCTTAGGAGTAGAAGCGGAATCAAAAAGGTTTGGTTTTAATGTCATAACAATACAACCTCAAGATATTCATTGGACAGAGAGAGTATTAACTGGCTTAAATGACATTATACTTAAAAAGCAACTTAAATAATTATATTTGTATTGAATAATTAATATGATACAAATCAATCCACATATCAACTTTAATGGCAATGCCGAACAAGCATTCTTGTTTTATCAATCAGTTTTTGGGGGAGAGTTTTCAAAAATTGTGCGTTTTAAAGAGTTTGCCAGTCCTGAATTTCCTATGGATGAAAAAGAGTTAGAGAAATTAATGCACATAGAATTACCAATAGGGAATTGTAAACTTATAGGCAATGATGTCCCTGAATTCATGGGGAAAGTCAATGAAAATGAAAACAGATCTAAAATATCTATAAACACCAATTCAAGAGAAGAAGCAATGAAGATATACATAGGTTTGTCTTCAGGAGGGAACATTGAAGTGCCCTTGGATGTGAATGACATTGAAAGTAAATTTGGGATGTTTAGAGACAAGTATGGAATTGAATGGATCATTGAGGTAGGTTAATTGTATTTTTAAATGAAATCAATAGTGTTTTGTCTTACTGTGTTTACATTCACTAATCTATGTGCTCAAAATAAATCTTTTCCTGTCATCAACAAAGTTGATAGTTTATTCAATCCTTTTGATTCTATTCATTACGATAAAGTAGTAGCTTTTAATTTGAATTTTGATACAGTTAAAAATATGAAGACTAGAAAAGATTTGTACTATTCAGAAAGTATAGCTAAATTTAATTACGAAGGGATTTCCAAGTCTTCAATTCGGGTTTTGGATTCAATGCTACTCAGTGAATTAATCAGTACATTAAGCGATTCCTCTACTTATGGTCAACAACATTCAGATTGTTTTGAGCCAAGGTTTGGTCTTAATTTTTTTTATAATAACAACACGGTATTAAGCATTTTAATCTGTTTCGATTGCAATTATTTAGAATCGTCTATTGTAATTCCAGCTAGCATGAAATCATATCACGACATCAAATCTTTTGAATGGGACGATGATAAACAAAAGGAAAACAAAAGAAATCCAATTTACATCAGAAAGTATTTAAATGGATTCAGCCCAAAAGGAAAGCAAAGGTTATTATCTATTTGCGCTCAACTTAAAATGAATTATTGTAATAATTAAAAGGAATAAAATGGCAGTTGTCTATCATTTTTATAAAATCTTAATGCTAAGAATCAAAATCATAAATAATCATTTTTGGGTGTTAGTTTTGTTTCTAAATGCACTTACAATAGCTAGTTGTAGTCGCCCCAAAGTATATTCAGATTTAAATAAACCAATTAATTTAGAAAATGCATTAAGTATTAAGATTGTTATCAAAAAAGATTCAAACATTTGCATTGATATTACACAAATGAATGAGGTGAAAGAATTAATAAATGATTTAAATAATGCTCCCGTACATGGTATTTGGAAAGGTGCTACATGGGATAAAATTACAGTGTATTTCAAGCACGATACTTGTGAATTTAGTACCAATGGCAAAGTCTTTGGAAGTGGGTCTAGTGGGACATTTTATACGTTAAATAATAAATACCATTATTTATGGCAAAATTTAAAATAAGATTTTTTAAAATAATTAGCAATAATTTTAAGGGACTCTTATTTTGCAGGAACAAACTATATTTATAAATTTCCTATTTCCTGATTATTGATATAAATTAAATTGTTGAATTTTTTAAATATGAAAACAAATACTAGGATACATTGTCTTATAATATTAGTTTTTATTGCATGTAATAATTTAAGTAAAAATAAACAAAATCATACATTGATAAATAAACAAAATTGGGACGATATGAGACTAATTGAAGGACACTGGATTTTGACAAATTATTACGATAGTATTTTAAAAGACAAATCCATAAGCAAATACCGTCTGAACCCAATCGCTTGGCATGCAATTGTAATTAAAATAGCTAATGACAGTCTGTTTTATAATGGTTTGATACATTCAAATGGAAAAATGAAACTAAATCACAGTTTTGATTCATTAGCAGTTATTAAAGATAATGCACCATTTAAGCTGTATTATAATAAAATTTTAGATAGGATAGAGGGTTATAGTTTACAGAGCAAAATCAACAATAATTTTCATTTGAAAACTTTCAAATACAGAAGGATTTCTGAAGCTAATCTGGTTCAAATAGTTGATGAAAATAATTATTCTTACACTGAAAAAATGTTTCGTCAATTGTTTATAGATAGTATTTTAGTAGGAAAGTATAATTCTATTGATAATAAAATTTTGCAAATTAATAGTAATGGTACATTGACAGGATTTAAAAGTTTTAACAAATTTTATATTCATGATTATTTCGGTACCTATCATCCCTTTCATAATCATGATGTAATCACCTTTGAAAACATTGGTGATAAGAGTTTAATGCAAAAACTAACTACAAATAAAGAAATTTATAATTGGCGATTCGTTAAGGATACCTTGGTGTTGACAGAAATGAAAACCGTTGATTCTGAGAGTTATTGTCTTGGTAAAAAAATGTTTAAATTTTTAAAAAAAACATAATTTCAAATTGTGCCATTTGAGATAAATAGTCTATATGTACAAAAAAAAGTAGCCCCAATCAGGGCTACTTTTTTTATGTTGTATAATATTGGAAATTAAAACATGCCTTTGATTGAAAAAATGAAATTTCTTCCAGGTGCTACTAGTCCTGAGCTGTATGGACGATAGCGCTTGTCAAACAAATTTTCAACTCCAGCATTTATTGTGAAATAATTGTTGATTGTGTACATGGTTTTGAAGTTTAATGTAGCCCACTCTGGTGAATAAGGCAATCCATTGTTGTCTTTAGCATAAATAAATGGTTTTTGTTTTTCTTCTTCATTTAAATTTGAATTTGATACTTCGGCACTGTATTGTGCATACACTTGCCAAGTCAATTTGTTTTTATTGTATGTAAATCTACTGACTCCAAATGCAGGCGCAGCATGTCTTGCAGGGCTGGTTATTCCATTGTCCATTTCTTCTTCTCCCTTTTGAATGTTGTATTTTGACTCGAAAGTAAATCCTTTCCCTAATTTTATTTCTAAACTTAAATTAGCTCCATAAACGGTTGCTTTTGCTGCATTTTGAATGGAATAGGCTTTTCTCATTGTTCCATCATAAAATATGCTGTCGCTTCCATTGACTTTTGTGGCCCTCCTTACCATGGCATCATTCAATACAGTATAAAAACCCGTGACATCAAGTTTAATAACATCTCCAATTATTTTAGATACATTAAATTCAATATTCTGAGCTTTTTCAGGACTTAAGCTAGAATTTGGTACTACAACATCATTGTTTGTGAAATCAAATAATTTCCCTATATCATCTACATTTGGAGCTCTGAATCCATTAGAAACATTGGTACTTAATTTCAGTTTCTTATTTGGAATATATACGATACCTAAATTGCCATTAAATTGTTCATTTTTCAATTTTAATTTATCGAAATTAAATGGGTAATATGGTAAATTTTGAGCAAAGTCGCTGATGATAATGACTTGATTGTATCTTATTCCTGCATTTAAAGTTAATTTATCTGATTGTTTGTATTCATAACTTAAATATAATGCAGAGCTATTCCATGAAGATTTAGGATATCTAGAGGATGTCGGAATAGCAGATAAAGTTTTGATGTTTATTGCTTCTCCCAAGGATGATACTTTATTCACTACTGCTTCAGTACCATAAAAAAGTTGGTGTTTTTTTAACTTTTTGATAAAGTCAAAATTCAAGGATAAAGCATCCACTTTTTCAGTTTGAGTTCTTAGTCTGTTTTTATTGCTACCACTATAATTTCTGTTTATTCTACTCTCTTCAAAATATTGATGACCTACTTTAAATTTAAATTCAGTGAATAACAATTTTCCTTTATTATATTCAATGGTCAATAAGTTCATCATCCATTTTTGAGGACCATAGTTCCATACGGAGGATACAGGCAAACCTTTGTTCATTTCTATCAATCTATCGTATCTGGCATATTCTGAAGTTTCGGAATAATGAAATCCATACTCAATTTCATACTCGTTAGATGGTTTGTATCTTAATTTTTGCATCAAATTAATTTGATTGTAAGAAGTTGGTTTTTGAATCAATGGATTTTCATTTTCCACTATTCTATCTATGCTGTCTATTCTCTGAATGTAAAAGGTTTTAAGGTAATCATCAGGACCATTTTTTGCGCCCATTCTTAAGTCTCCAAATTGATTAAAACTGATGCTGCTGATGCTTGCAAATTTTTTCCAACCTACATTGACATCAAAATGGTATGTTTTTTCATTGTTAGCATTGGCAAACCTCATGTTGAAATTCCCCTTGATTATTGGAGTGTCATTTCTAGAAAAACGAGGTTTTAACGTTTGAAAATTCATTACTCCACCTATGGCATCACTTCCGTATATAACAGAACCTGGTCCAAACAATATTTCGGTATTTTGAATGTTAAATGGGTCGAGTGAAATGACATTTTGAATGTTTCCTGAGCGAAAAATGGCTGTATTCATTCTTATTCCATCAATGGTATATAACAACCTGTTGGTTGAAAATCCTCTAATCATAGGACTGCCACCTCCTTGTTGGCTTTTTTGAACGAATACCTCGCCAGATACATTCAATAAGTCTGCTGCTGTTTGTGGATTCTGTAAAACAATTTCTTTTTTACTTATTTTATTGATTTTAATGCTTACATCTTCTGTGGGCTGATTCCATTTGTTAGCCGAAACTACAATTTGATTCAAGGTTAATATTCGTTCTAATTCAACGTTGTAATTGTTATTAACCAATTCTTTGTAAGTCATTGTTATACGGAGATAGTTTTTGTGTTCAAAGGTTAAACTGTCTGCATCATTTAACTTCTGAATCAATAGAGAACCAAACTCATCTGTTAGCCCATTTGTAGGTGGATTATTAATTCCATTGGAGTAAATATATACTTTTGCGTTTTGAATTGGTTCATTTGTTTTTTTATCAGTTACTAATATCGTTTGAGCATTTATATAATGGCTCAATATAATTGTTATTATGAAGGCAATATGTTTCATTTTTTATTTTTTCAATTTGTAATTTTAATTTGCCCTAAATCCTACCAATCGCTGTAAACATTGATAATCTGTAGGGGAGTTAATTGTCTTATTTACTCTTTTTTAATGCAAGATTTTATACCTGTAAAAAGATGTAAAATGATTTATTAGATGAATAAATATGTTAATTAAATTAACTTGTTATAAGCTAATAAATTTCTATAAGTAAACTTAGTTTAGTTCTTATAAACAGATTAATAAATTAACTTAATGTAACAAATTTTGGCGGTTTAGAAATGTCGCCACTAAATAAAAAATAGTATTTGTTGTTGGATAGTTCTATGTGATTAATAAAACTTTGGCTATGAGATTGTCTGTGTTTAGAAGGATGAATAAAACTCAAATTCATCTTTTTAAGTAGATCATCAAATTTAAGTTTATTGCTTTGCTGTTCGGCAATTTTATGTTTTAGTTCTACTTCCTTTTTGTCATCTATACAATGGTAAAGTTTTATTCCATTAACTGTCTCTGTAGATACAACGTCATATTTTGACTCATTTAAGAAAAATTCTTTGCTGTGCTCCCAAATTGCATTTTCAATCTCCTTTTCAGTAAATACAACCAAATTGCTTTTGTAATTGTCTTGTTTAATCAATTCTTTGCATATTTTTTTGATGTATTTTTTGTGTGATTTAATGCTGCTAACAATCAACAAACTTGAAACGCAAGTCTGAAAGACTAACAAAACAATCACACCATATGAAATTAATGACTTAATCAAGAATACCTTTAAGCAAATATATCTTTATTTTCTATAATACTCAAATAGTTATAAAACCTTGAAGCTGCAATGTTTTGATTTTCATAGGCTTTAATTACTGCGCAGTCTGGTTCATTGGTATGTGTGCAATTGTTGAATTTGCAATGAGGTAAATAGTCTCTCATTTCAGGAAAATAATGACTCAGCTCTTGATTCGCAATATCGATTACCCCAAAATCCCTGATGCCCGGAGTGTCTATTATCCCTGTGTCCTCATTGATGTAAAACATTTCGGCAAACGTGGTGGTGTGTTTGCCTTTTAAATGCACTGAACTCAAATCATCTGTTTTCTGAATCAATTGATTGCTTAATGTATTTAATATTGAAGATTTTCCAACGCCTGAATGGCCACACAACAACACAATTTTGTGGTTGATTACGGGTAGTATTAGTTCTTTTAATTCGGATTTGTTGATGGTATTTACCAATAAACAAGGATAACCAAGAGGCTCATAAATGGATTTTAATACTTGGTATTCATGGATTTCATTTTCTGAAAAGGCATCCGATTTATTAAAAACTAAACTAACTGGAATGTGGTAAGCACCTGCCATCACTAAAAATCTATCTATAAAACCTAATGAAGTTCTTGGAGAGGTAAGGGTTACAACTAGCAAAGCTAAATCTATGTTTGAGGCAATAATTTGACTCTGTTTACTTAAATTATTACTTTTTCTAATAATGTAATTATCTCTTTTGATAACATCAGTAATGACAGCGTGTTTAATGTCTCCACTGGTTTCGTATTCGTAATTTACCCAATCGCCAACGGCAATAGGGTTGGTAGTTTTTACATTTTTTAACCTCAGTTTACCTTTTACTCTAGCTTCTATGATTAAGCCATTTTCTTCTTTGAGTTTGTACCAACTACCTGTAGATTTTACGACTATGGCTTGCAAGGTGTTTGTTGCTTAAAATAATTTTTCGCAAATAGCTTTAGTTGATTCACTTTTTCCCATGGTATAAAAATGCAAGACAGGAACTTTTTTTTCTATCAATTCTTTGCATTGTTGAATTGCCCATTCTATGCCTATTTGTTTAATGGAATCATTTGTTTTAGCATTTTCTACTTCATCACTTAAATCGCTTGGGATATCTATATTGAAAATTTTTGGCAACACATTGATTTGAGATTTAGTTGCCAATGGTTTAATTCCCGGTATGATAGGCACATGAATTCCTGCTTCACGACATCTTTCTACAAAATTAAAATATTTGTTGTTGTCGAAGAACATTTGAGTGACAATGAAATCAGCACCCATTTCAACTTTTCTTTTTAGAAATTTGATGTCAGTATTTAAATTAGGGGCATCGTGGTGTTTCTCAGGATATCCTGCAGCACCTATGCAAAAATTAGTGACATTGGCATTGGATAATTCTTCGTCTAAATAAATACCACTGTTCATGTTTTTAATTTGCATGATGAGGTCCAATGAGTTTTTATTTCCTTCGGTTTCAGGAGTGAATAAGGTTTCGTTTTTTAAATTATCTCCTCTTAAAGCCAATACGTTATCAATGCCTAAGAAATTCAAATCAATTAAAGCATTTTCTGTATCTTCTTTAGTGAAACCCCCGCAAATGATGTGAGGTACTGCATCTATCTTGTATTTGTGCATAATAGCAGCACAGATAGCAACGGTTCCGGGTCTTTTTTTGGTTGATACTTTTTCGTACAATCCATTTGGTTTTTTCTTTAATACATATTCCTCGCGATGGTAAGTAACATCAATAAACGAGGGTTTAAACTCAATTAAAGGGTCAATACCGCTGTATATGCTTTGAATGTTGTTGCCCTTTAATGGTGGCAGCAATTCAAATGAAAAGAGTGTTTTTTTTGCTTGTTTTATGTGGTCAATGATTTTCATTACAGTAGTTTTTGTGTTATTCCCATAACCATTTGGCTTTCTTTTTTCTCTTTAAACCAAAGGGTTTTATGGATTTTTCAGAAATGTATTTTATAACTTCATCTTCGTTGTCAGTGATTAAAAACAAATCCAAATCTTCAGGACTGATGGTGCCATTTTGTTTCATGTCGTGAATGTAATCAATGAGTTTTTGGTGGTATTTTGTACCATAGATAACTACAGGGTATTTTTTCACCATGTTGGTTTGAATTAAAGTGAGTACTTCGAACAATTCATCCATGGTGCCAAAACCTCCGGGCATGCATATTAATCCATAAGAGTATTTTATCAATAGCACTTTTCTTACAAAAAAATATTTTATGTTAGTGAATTTATCTAAATAAGGATTTGGTTCTTGTTCAAAAGGCAATTGAATGTTGCAACCCACCGATTTTCCTTTTACATCTCTAGCCCCACGGTTAGCAGCTTCCATGATACCGGGTCCACCACCAGTCATTACAGTAAATCCTAATTGTGCAATGTGAGCACCAATTCTTCTTGCCGATTGATAATATTCATGGTCTTCTTTGAAACGAGCTGATCCAAAAATAGTGATGCAAGGTCCAACAAAATGTAGCACCCTGAATCCTTTAATGAATTGGGCAGCTACTTTAATTGTAAACCATAATTCATTTATCCTCGATTGAGGGCCTTCTAGGTAATTGATTTCTCTAATAGGGGGTAAGTTATTCATTGTCGTTTATATCGTCTTCAATAATTGAATCCTCTAATTCTTCTTTTGGGTTGATGTTTTTTTCAAAACTTAAAATCAGTGCTGGCAATACAAACAAGTTGCTAAATAAAGCCACTAGCAGTGTAATTGCAGTAAGAAACCCTAGAGAAACAGTGCCTTGAAAATTGGAAAATGTGAATATGATAAAACCAAAGAATAAAATGACTGAGGTATAAATCATGCTTTGACCCATTTCTTTGACAGAGATGGAAAGCACTTCAGTAACAGTTTTGCCACTGTATTTCAATTCGTGTCTGAATTTAGTGAGAAAATGGATAGTATCGTCCACAGCAATACCCAGAGCAATGCTGAATACAAGGATGGTAGATGGTTTTAATGGAATACCCAAAAATCCCATGATTCCACACGTGATAAGCAGTGGTATGGCATTGGGAATTAATGAAACAATGATCATTTTAAAGGATGTAAACATTAATCCCATGAGTAAAGCAATGATAACAAAAGCTAAAACGATGCTTTGGCCTAAGCTGCTTAACAAGTATTCATTTCCTTTTAGAAAAATGATAGAAGTTCCAGTTATGGTACATTTATAATCTTCTTTTGGAAAAATTTCATCCATAGTTTTTCGAACTTCAGCAGTTAGATTTTTCATATTTTCTGAGCCAATGTCAGCCATTTGAATGCTGATTCGGGCTTTCTGAAATTCTTTGTCAACTAATGAATTTAAAATGTTTTTATCACTGTTTTTATTGCTAGGCATGTATCCTGCAATCTCAGTAAAATCAAGATTATTGGGGAGTCTGTAGTATTTTTCATCGCCATCGTGATAAGATTGATTGGCAAAACTAATGACTTCAACTATGGAGACAGCACGAGAAAACTCAGGGTGATTTTCTAGATTTTTTTGAAGTTTGTATATTTTTTGTAAAGTAGTAGGGTTTTTTATTCCGTCTCTTTCTCCTGTATCAATGATGATTTCAAAAGGCATAACTCCTTTAAAATTAGCTTGAATAAACAATAAATCTTGATATAATTTGTTGTGATGAGGAATGTCATCTACCATGTAAACCAGTGGTTTTAATTTAATAAAACCAAACACCGATATAATGATGATAGCAATGGTGAAAAAATAAATTCTTCTTCGTTTATTAAACACCATGTTGTGAATCCAATTGACAAACGTATTCATGGATTTGTTGTCCATGTGTTTTGTTTGTTTTACACTAGGAGCAGGTAAGAAACTGTAAATAATAGGAATAAGCAATAAAGAGATGATGAAAATGGAGGTGACACTTAAAAATGCCACTACACCAAATTGTTTGAGCATCAATGTATCAGTAAAATAAAATACACCAAATCCAATAGCTGTTGTAGAATTAGTTAATACAGTAGCTATACCAACTTTAGAGATGACTCTTTGTAATGATTTAATTTTATTGCCATGTTTTCTGAATTCATCGTGGTATTTATTGATTAAATAAATGCAATTAGGAATGCCTATCACTATCATGATAGCAGGAATTAAACCAGTTAGTATGGTGATTTTATAATTAAATATCCCTATCCAACCAACACTCCAAATAACAGAAAATGATACAATGAGTAGAGGGATGATGATGTTAGTAAAACTTCTGAAAAACAAAAGCAACAACAACGCTGTGGTAGCTAAAGCCAAAAAGGTAAAAAACACCAACTCATCTTTCACTTGAGTTGCCATCACGTGCCTGACATAAGGGAGTCCACTGTATTTCATTTCAGTGTGAACCTTGTTGCCAAACTTCTCAGTTAAATCATGGATTTGATTGATGATGGTGATTCTATCTTTTGTGTCTAATTTCTTTTTATCTATGCTAACAATGATTAGAGCTGCATTTGAGTCGGGGTTGTAAATTAATTTTTTATAAAAACGCAGACCTAGAACCGTTTTTTTAAGTGAATCTAAATTTTCGGCTTTCACTTTATCTCCTATCAATGGTTTCAATTCAAATTGATGTATGGAGTCGTTTTTTGTTAAATTTAAGATGTTAGCAATGGATAGTGCTTCAGTAACCCCATTTACTTTTTCTATGTCGCGACATAATGCATTTAATTCATTGTAAAAATTCAGTGAGAATATGGAGTCAGATTTAAAACCAATGATGAGCTTGTTGCCATCTTCACCGTATTCATTTTTGAAATTTTCATAAAAAATGTATTCATTGTCAGAAGGAGGTACAAGTTTTTGCATGTTATAAGCCATTTCCAGTTTGCTGGCTTGGAATGCCATGAAACCAGAAACCAATAAAATAAATAGCAATAAAAAATACTTGTACCTTAGAATGTATAGACCTATTTTACCCCACATTGTTTAATAAATTAGGTGCAAAAGTAATTGAAGTAAGAGAGAAAAAAAATCAATTAAGGATAAAATACTCCAGATTGGGCAGAGTAAGCGTATGCTTCAATGGCTCTTTTGCCTGATTTTACTATTTGGTTAGTAAAACGGTACAGAGTTACTTTCACTCCATTGGTGTTACCAACTTTGTCTAGAGCATCATCAAAATTATACCTTCCATTGTCTTTAATCAAAATGTTGTAATAGGTTTGTTTTCCATTTGTAAAGTCTTGTTCATTCAATTGCCCAATGCTTTCAAAAGTAAGCAACATGTTGTCGTTAGCATCCACGGGGGCCCAAGTAAGGTAGTTGTCTTTGTTGAATTTTTGATTCACTGAATTCACTTTTAATTGGATAGGGAAAGTCATGGTAGTAGTTACACTTGGAAATTGTTGAGAAGGTACTCCATTGATGTAAATGGTGTTTTCTTGATTGAACTTAATTGGGTATTTTACAGATGAGGCATTGGTGTTTCTTATAGAAATGTCGTTGATTTTAACATCTCCTAACGAAACGGGGTTGTTGTTTTCAAAATTGAGAATGGTTCCTAAACAATCGTATTTGGTTTGATAAAATCCGTGCATGCTATTGAGTTCTCCAATAAATAACACATCGTGGTTTGTCAATTCGTATTCACCGGCTGGTAATAGTTCGGTTTTTTTACAGCTTGCAAAAATTAGCAAGGTAAGTATTATGGATAAATAATTTGTTTTTTTCATGGTGTTAAAATTTTATTCAATGTTGTTGTCACAATCGCAGATACAGTTTACAGAATGCATAGATAGGTTAAGTGGTCCGTGTTCTTCGCCTGCTAAAAAGATATTAGAGGTTAAATAAATGGATGGACGGCCTCTTTCAGGAATTTCAGGAAAAGAGGAGGTGCAACCGACAACTTGAGAACCAATTTGTTCTAGTTTAAGTTTGCCGCAACATTCGTTACAATTGTCATAAACGA
The DNA here is from genome assembly GCA_964450355.1 of uncultured Flavobacteriaceae bacterium. GTDB lineage: Bacteria > Bacteroidota > Bacteroidia > NS11-12g > UBA955 > CAYVDH01. The sequence goes on along the minus strand of CAYVDH010000032.1, from coordinate 7,082 downwards.
CAAACAAATCGATGAAAAAAGTTTGATTCATTGGAGTAGGGATAATGGCGAAAAGGTTTTGTCCATTGTTTTGAATGTCAGTATTTCTCAAAACAGTGGAATTGTAAACAATTTTTGATGGAGGAAAGGTTGCGTTGTTAATTCCATAAACGTGGAAATAATAAGTAGCAGGAATATTAACATCGTAATCGCATTCGGGCAACAAAGTGCCAGGAGTCATCATTGGTGCTCCATTTGAATTGGTGATGTTAACTTGTGACGGGGCTAAAATACCAGGGTCTTGTGTGTTGGTATTAGCTTGAGGGGTAACTGTTTTTTTTTCATTGCATGTTCCATTGAAAAACATTAAAAACAGTACTAAAATTCCGATGTAATTTAAGTATTTTTGCATGATATTAATTTCAAAATAAAGTCATTTTTACTATATTGCAAAATTATTTGAATGTATTTACGTTTTATAAAAAAATCTATATGAAAAAGCTGCTATTGTTATATTGTTCCTTAATTTTATTTATTTCATTGTATAGTCAAAATAAACCTACGCCAATAGGAGGGTGGAGATTGCATTTGTCCTATAAAAATGTGGTGGCGATGACAGAAACAAATTCGCAAATTTATTGTGCCACAGACAAAGGGTTGTTTGCATACAATAAAAATGGAGAGGAAATTAGCAGGTTATCTCCTGCCAGTGGTTTTTATGGTTTTAAAGCTTCGGCATTGAACTATTCATTTGAAAAAGATGTATTAATCATTTCATACACAGATGGAACCATAGAAACCATAGTCAAAGGAAATAAAAACATCAACCAAGACATTACAAGAAAACAAATCATTGGAGAGAAAAAAACCAATCACATATTGTTTTACAATGACATTGCGTTTATGAGCACTACTTTCGGTTTGATTGAATATGATTACAGTAAAAACGAGATTAAAAACTCTTATCAAAGCATTGGTCCTGGAGGTACTACCATAGAAATTAAAAGCTCAGCAATATTAAACGACAGTATTTACATTTGTACTAAAAATGGCATATACAGAGCTTATTACCACAACAGCGTTAATTTAGCAGACTTTAATAATTGGACTTTGTTCAAATCAGCATCCATTCATTCTAAATTCATTACACATTACAATGGAAAATTAGTCGCTGAATTAGATAGCCAGTTGTTGCAATACCAAAACAAAACTTGGACGAATTACGAACCTGGTACCAATTTAATGGTCACTAACATAGATGTGTGTCACAATCAATTGGTGATTGGATTGTTCAGTAAACACATCATCAAAGAAAATGCAAGCGGAAATAAGTTTTACAAAAATGTCAATATTTTAACACAAGCTTTGGTTGATAAATCAGATGAATATTGGTACAGCAGTTCTTTTAATGGTTTGGTGTACATGTCTAATTCAGGAGAAATCAATTACATACCCAATGGGCCAAGATCAAACGATAATTTTCAGTTTATTAATGCTTACAATCAGTTTTGGGTAAGTTCTGGAGATTACAATTCAAACAATTTTGCTCCAAATTTTAATTACAATAAAGCATACATATTTGATAACTTTACTTGGTACGAATCAGTTGATAATGCCATTTCTAATTCAGCTTACGATTACACTCACATGGCTTTTGATGCCAATACCAATCGCTTGTTCATTGGTTCATTTGGCAAAGGCTTAGTTCAGTTTAATAACAAAATCCCTACTCAGTTGTACGACCAAAATAATTCGCCATTAAAACTGCGAAGCAATCAATTTTGCATCATCAATGGTTTGGCTTTTGACAAAACTGGGAATTTATGGATGAGTAACTTCGATGTGGACAGCAGTTTAGTGAAATTAAATAAGAATGGCACATTCGAACGATTTTCTACACCAGTTAGTTTTACTGGAAAGATTGTGATAGATAGCAAAGGGAACAAATGGATACTGACACCCAAATCAGGAGTGGGAATTGTGGTGTTTAATGACAAAGGAACTGCCAGAAAAAATGACGATGTGTATTTGAGCTTAAACACTGGCGTTGGGAGTGGAAACTTACCTTCCATAAACATTTCAGACATAGCATTTACCAAAAGTGGGGAACTGCTGATTGGCAGTGATCAAGGATTGTCTAAAATTAGCACACCCAATAATGTGTTTACCTCTGGAAATTACGATGCAAAAAGAATCATTGTATCAGTAGAAGAAAACTCCAATTTAGGTGGGTATTTATTGGGCAGCGAAGTAATCAACTGTATTACTATAGACGGTGGAGACAGAAGGTGGATAGGTACCACCAATGGAGCTTGGTTAATAGACAAAGATGGAGAAACCATTTTACATCATTTTACAAAAGAGAATACACCCTTGCCATCAGACAATGTTCGCTCAATTGGGATATTTGATGCCACAGGCGAAGTGTTTTTTGGTACTACAGATGGCATTGCATCATATAAAAGCGATGCCAGTCCATCAAAAAAGAATTTAGAAAATGTAGTGATTTACCCCAACCCTGTTCGACCTGATTTTGATGGAGAAATTGCCATCACTGGTTTAATAGATAATTCATTGGTTAAAATTACAGACATCAATGGAAACTTGGTATATCAGACATATTCCAATGGAGGAACTGCCACTTGGAATTGCAGAACTTTTGATGGGACTAGACCGAGTACTGGAATTTATCTTGCCTTTGTAATCAATGCAGAGGGGACAGAAACTGGAATGGGAAAAATTTTATTTGTGAACTGATGGTTGTAAAAACCAAAGGGATAGTGATTAAATCCATTAAATATGGGGATAATTCTGCAATTGTCAATGTATTTACACGTCAATTTGGTTTAATGGGTTTTATGGTTAGGGGCGTGTATGGAAAAAAAGCAAGCATTAAAACTTCACATTTAATGCCATTGAACTTATTGGATTTAGTGTTTGAAAATCATGCCAAAAAAAACTTGCAAAGCATCAAAGAAATCAACATCCTTGACACATTTTATTCCATGGATTTTTCATTAGGCAGGCAAGCGATGTTTGCGATACACAACGAATTATTGCAGCAATTATTAAAAGAAAATCAGCAAAACGAACTGTTGTTTGATTATTTAGAACACGATTTATTGCCTAATTTAAAACAAGAACCACATTTTTGGCAATTGCCTTTTGATATGTTGTCGATATTGCATCACTATGGATGTTTGCCCAACATAGATACGTATAAAGAAGGGCATTGTATAGATTTAAAAAATGGGATATTTACCAGCAGCGATGTAAATCCTAGAATAGAAAACAATGTACAAGTCAGTAAAATCATTGTGGAGTTGATAAATAAGGGCATGTTGCATTTAATTAAATCCAATACATTAAGGAATCAAACCATCGATTGTCTTATAGAATATTTTAGAGTGCATGTGAACGAGCATTTTCAATTAAGGAGTCGTGATGTGTATTATCAAATGAGTGGGAGTAGTTAATTTTAACAAATTTTAATTGAATTAAAAATACTATTTATACAGAACAAAATTAGTTAGATACAAATTATAGATAAATGTATAGTAGGTAAATTTAAAGCTATATTACACAATTATCATAACTTTGTAATATGAAACAAAAAGTAGGTTTAATTGGATTTGGAAAAACAGGAAAATCAGTTGCAAATGTTATATTGCAAAATCAGGAGTTTGCACTAGAATGGGTTTACAGAAAATCTGATACTTTAGAAAAAAGAAATGTAGGTGAATTTTTAGGGATTAAATCCGAAGAAAGTGGCATTATATACTCTTCAGTAAATTCGACAATTGAATCTGTATTAAATAAGCAGCCAGTTGATTATATCATTGATTTTTCTTCTACAAGTGGAATTTATACTTATGGAAAAATTGCGAGTGAAAGAAACATTAAAATCATTTCAGCAATATCTCATTATGGAGAAAATGAAATAGATTTTCTAAAAGAATTATCTAAAGAAACAACAGTGTTTTGGTCGCCAAACATCACTTTGGGAGTGAATTATTTATTGTTTGCCTCAAGGTATCTTAAAAAAATTGCTCCTTGGGTTGATATAGAAATAATTGAAGAACATTTCAAAGAAAAAGAAGGGCAATCTGGAACAGCAATAAAAATTGCTGATGCGTTAGATATAGATAAGGGTCAAATTAATTCAATCAGAGCTGGTGGTATAGTTGGAAAACATGAAGTTATTTTTGGATTTCCATATCAAACAGTAAGGTTAATACATGAAAGTATTTCAAGAGAAGCATTTGGTAATGGGGCATTATTTATTGCTCAAAATTTAAGAACAAAAAATAAAGGATTATACAATTTTGAGGATATTTTATTGCCTTATTTTTCTGTTTAAAAACAACTTCAATTTATGCATTACTTTGTTTTTGTTGATGCACTTCTTGGACTTTTAATTTCTGCCAATATGATAAATTGGGACAATTTGTTTTTAGCTCAAAAAGAATTAATTTGTAATACTGGGTGTTTGTTTTATTAGTGAATAATATGTTATTGACATAATGCCACCCTTTCAGGGTTGTTATCTCTTTGTTTTTATAGGTTATAATCATGTCATCCCTTCGGGATTAATCTTTGAAGAACGATTGATTAATAAATATAAATAACTTCTTGCATTTGAACTTAATGTTATTTAATCTACGAACTAAAACCCGAAGGGTTGAAATGATTATAGAAATTAAATAAAATTAAATTTCAAAACCCAGAATGGGTGATATTATAAAATAAAAATCATGGCAAGAACATTTTCACAAATACACATTTAATCAGAATTTGCATTAAAAAGAAGAAGAAATTTAATTGACATAATGCCACCCTTTCAGGGTTGTTATCTCTTTGTTTTTATAGGTTATAATCATGTCATCCCTTCGGGATTAACCTTTATTGAATAATTGATTAATAAATGATTGAAAATAATTTCTTATATTTGAACTTAATAAAAATTAATTTACGAACTCAAAAACCCGAAGGGTTGAAATGATTATAGAATTTAAATATAATTATATTTCAAAACCCAGAATGGGTGATATTATAATAAAATAAAAATTAAGGCAGGAACATTTTCACAAATATATATCCAAGCAGTATTTGCAGTAAAAGGTAGAGAAAATTTAATTGGCAAAACATGGAGGGGTGAATTGCATAAATATATTTCTGGAATTATTAAAGCAAAAGAACAAAAATCAATAATTGTTAATGGTGTTGGAGACCATATTCATTGTTTTTTTGGATTAAAACCTAGCATGCCTATTTCAGATTTAATTAGAGATATTAAAAATAATTCAACAAATTTTATAAACGAAAATAGATTTTTGAATAACAAATTCCAATGGCAAGAAGGTTATGGAGCATTTTCATATTCGCATTCACAAATTGAACATGTTTACAATTACATTTTAAATCAAGAGATATATCATAGTAGAAAAACATTTAAAGAAGAATACATTGATTTGCTTAATAGGTTTGAAATTGAACACAAAAAAGAATACTTATTTGACTGGATTGAATAAATTCATTCGAATAGATTATACATTAAACTAAAAAATTTTATTTAAGCTACAACTAGTTTTAAAGGCTTTTTTTCTAAAAGTTACTCAATTAATAATGCCACCCTTTCAGGGTTGTTATCTCTTTGTTTTTATAGGTTATAATCATGTCATCCCTTCGGGATTAATCTTTGAAGAACGATTGATTAATAAATATAAATAACTTCTTGCATTTGAACTTAATGTTATTTAATCTACGAACTAAAACCCGAAGGGTTGAAATGATTATAGAATTTTAAATGTAATTAAATTCCAAAACCCAGAATGGGTGAAATTATAATATAACAAATAAACATTAACACATATGCTACAATGCTTTAAAAATTTGTAAATTATTATTAGTAGATAAGCCTTAATAAAAAAAAGTAAATATTAAGTTAAAAAAATAAAAAAAACTCCTTAAATTCGTTACAAAATTCCCCTCAAAATGCTAAAATCGGGACAAAACTACCACAGCTCAAACACAATGCCAGCAAACTACATACTGTGTTTGGATTATTATGGCTTTGGGAATGTATTGCCAGGGAGAAGTATTGGAGTGTATAGGTATGGGTTTAATGGTGAAGAGCTAATAGATGAAATAGCTGGCGAAGTCATGGTTTATGACTTAGGAGCAAGATTTTATAATGCGAGGTTGGGTAGGATGTTTAGCTTAGACCCATTAATGATTGAATATCCTTTGCAAAGTCCATATGCTTATTGTTATAATAGCCCAATATGTATTGTAGATTTTAAAGGGCTTGGTAGTGACCCAGGTGATAAAGTAAGAAAAGGCGAAGGTCTTGCATCATATATGAAAAGAAATGGAATGGATTATTATGATAAGGATGATAGAGCGCTTATAGCCAAATTAAATAAAGGGGAATTTAAGAATGGTGTTAAAAAAGGTAAATATATGTTGCATGAAGGAATGGTTTTAAATGTAAAAGAAAAAAGTAAATCAAAAAGCAAAACTAAAAGTAATACTCAAACAACAACTTCAACGATTAATAACACATCAACACAAAAAAATTCAAATGTTGATGTTTCTACAGGGGTTATAAATGGAAGTTTTGGAGATTGGGAATGGTGTCAATTTCCTGGGGATGTAGAAGAAAATAATAAAATTACTACTGTAACATCTGCAAACTTTTCTTTGAATTTTAATGCAAACTATTCTTTAAATAAAAAAGTTTCAATGGACAAAAGCTTCAAATTAGTAGAAGATCCAACATCAAGATTATTAAGTATTTATGGTTCTGTATGGAATTCGGCTGTTTTATCAAAACCAAGTTATAATGGTAATTTTATAATAACTGTTAATGGAATAGAAAATTCTTATCCAATTCAATTTCCAAATAGAACAGAATCAGAAATTTGTTACGGGATGTGTTTTAGTGAAATTTTTAATTTGCAGGATTTTGCAAACTATAATGAATTAAAAATAACAATTGAAATAACAGTCTGTAATAATTTTTCCACTGCAGGTGGGGGTTGTGCTGTTGATCATATTTTGTTTCAAATTCCTTGTTGGGTTAAAGAATCTGTTACTGTGTT
>CAYVDH010000031.1:0-24776 GCA_964450355.1 uncultured Flavobacteriaceae bacterium | reverse complement strand
AGATTTAATGATGCAGGAATAGCAGAGCTATTTTAAAGAATGAAATCGAGAAGACACTTGAGTTTGCAGCGTTTTTTATTTGTAATAGAATTCTAATGCGGATTCTGGGTTCAAATGATTTTACTATGAAGGTCTGTCAGTTATATTGTCAGTATAGGTGTGCCGCTTATCAATATTATAGCATTTTTCTTGGGATTTGGTGGACACTTAAGGGTTGTATTTTCAGAATCTTTGCAAGTTTCAAACGATATTATTTCTGAATAAATAAATGAAATGTCCTGTTATATCGGATATACTTCATTTTTAAATTTTTTGTAGTTAAAATCATGAATATTTATCCCGAACTCACAACAATTAAAGCTTGTCATTTATATGAATATATCTCCATATAAATGGTTTTAAAACCATTGCTATTGCAACATAATAATGAATTTAGAGGGAATATAGAATTAATTTACTTACCTTTGCAGGAGAGATAAAGAAGTTAATCTTTTATTTATTGTCAATTTTTTGACAATGATAGTTACAACAAAATAGTTAAATTTAACCATTTAAATTCTAAGTTTCATTTCATCGTATTTACATCTCTTACTTTGAATTAAGCAATGATAGTTGGGAATAAGCCTCTTTTCTTAACAACATACATTATGTCATTTCAATCATTAAAAATCATTGAGCCTATATTAAAGTCATTAGATGAACAAGGCTACCAAAATCCAACCCCAATTCAGAAACAATCCATACCTATTGTATTAAATAAAGAAGATTTATTGGGTTGTGCTCAAACAGGAACAGGCAAAACAGCAGCATTTGCAATTCCAATTTTACAATTATTAAACGAGTCAAAATCGGATAACCAAAAATTAAAAATAAGAAGTTTGATTCTCACACCAACGCGCGAGTTAGCCATACAAATTAGCGATAGTTTTAATGTTTATGGGAAATACCTTCACATTAAAAATTTAGTCATTTTTGGGGGAGTAAGTCAAGTGCCACAAGTGAATGAATTAAAAAAAGGCATAGATGTTTTAATTGCTACTCCTGGCAGATTGTTAGATTTATTCAATCAAGGTTACATCAACTTTAAATCCATAGAATATTTTGTATTGGATGAAGCCGATAGAATGTTAGACATGGGATTTTTAAATGATGTTAAAAAAATAATCCATCAATTGCCTACGAACAAACAAAATTTGTTTTTTTCAGCAACCATGCCACCCGAAATAGTAAAGTTGTCAAGCTCATTGTTGAACAAGCCCAAAAATGTAACAGTAACTCCTATTTCTTCAACCGTTGAAATCATTCAACAATCAGTGTTTTTTGTAGATAAAGGAAATAAAAATCAATTATTATTGCATTTGTTGAATACACAAAACATCATTACAGCATTGGTGTTTACAAGAACAAAACACGGTGCTGATAAAGTTGTAAAATTTTTATTGAAAAACAACATCAAAGCAGAAGCCATACATGGAAATAAAGCTCAAAACGCAAGGCAAAGGGCTTTGGCTAATTTTAAAAATCAAACAACAAGAGTATTGGTAGCTACCGATATTGCAGCTAGGGGAATTGATGTAGATAATTTAGAATTCGTTATCAATTTTGATTTAACTAATTTGCCAGAAACGTATGTTCACAGAATTGGAAGAACAGGCAGGGCTGGAGCTAAGGGTGCTGCATTCTCCTTTTGCGACCAAGAAGAAAAAGCATACTTAAGGGACATAGAAAAGTTGATTAATAAAAAAATTGACATTCAAAACAACCATCCTTTCCCAATGGGAACAGCTGTTCAAAGTAAATCAAAAGAAAATACTGAACACAGCAATTCCAATACACAATCCAATACACAAAAGCCTAAATTGAATAAAAACAATTCAAGAAAAAAATGGTACAATAAACCTAAATCTTAGAAGAGTTTAATAAACTTCTGATAAAAATATACACATGGTTGAAAAAATTTGGAATAAATCCATAATGTTTTTTTAATACCAAGTACCTTTCTTTGTTGCTTTCATTCCTGTATTTTGTGGAATGGCCATCTAAAGTAAAACAAGAAATAACTTGGTGAGTATTGATTGTTGCTTTACATTTTTTTAAACATTGAATCATCCAATCAATGTCGGCAACATGTTTGTATTCTGTATTGTAATTAGTAGTTAAAGATTTTTTAATGATAAAAGATTGATGTCCTACATTCATTCCGTATTGAAAGGATTTCCAATTCAATGTTTCGGGAAGTTTACGAGTGGTTTTTATTGATCTTAAACCTATTTCTTTAAAATGTTCATCCACTAACATGGTTTCGCCATAGATAGCATCTGCATTGTTGTCAATGCATTCTAATACCTTATCAATGCTTGATTGATTGTATGCAAAATCGCCTGAATTTAAAAACCATAAATACTTACCATTGCTCATGTTAATTCCTTTGTTCATGGCATCGTATATTCCTTTGTCTTTTTCAGAAACCCAATTATTGCAATAGGTTTGTTTTTGCAAGTATTTCAATGTGCCGTCATTTGAACCACCATCTACAATGACAATTTCAATCTTGTTTTTGTACTGTTCCAATGTTAATAATTGTTCCAATAATTCCATGGTTTTTTTTAGTCCATGTAGATTGTTGTAGGCAATAGATATAATGGATAATGGTTTCAAAGGAGTGGATATATGGCTGCGAATATACTAAATCAGTTTGAAACGGAATGACAAACAAAATTATAAGTTTATTTATACATCGATAAAGATAATTATGCATAATTTTGAATGCAAATAATGAAGTGGAAAGTTGTTTTTGTAATCTTGTTGAGTATATTTTTGGTCATAGTATTCAATAAATTTGATGTGTTAGATGCAGTGTTAAATCAACGTAAAGTTGGCACTGCCATTGATAGTTTAAATGGTGTGAAAGTATATTACAACGGTAAAATTTCCAATATTGAAGGAAGGAATACGACAAAAGATGGGTATAATTTAGGATTAAAATACCAATGTGTTGAATTTGTAAAAAGGTATTATTATGAATACTATCATCACAAAATGCCTGATTCTTATGGAAATGCAAAAGATTTTTTTGATGTTGAAGTATCCGATGGTGAAATCAATGAAAAAAGAGGCTTATTGCAATGTAAACAATTAAGTAATTACAAGCCTCAAGTGGGAGATTTAGTGATTTTAGATGGGCATAAAGGAAATGAATATGGCCATGTTGCTATAGTGTCCAAAGTTAGTAAGAATCAGATAGAAATTATTCAACAAAATCCTGGAATAGCCGGTAAATCAAGGGAAATATTCCAATTAAAATCTATAAACGACAAGTGGAGAATAGAACATGACAGAGTATTGGGTTGGTTGAGGTTAAGGAAAAGTTAATTTAATGTGATTTGAAAACAAGATTTAACTCACTTACATGTTGCTTTTTTTATTCATCTAATTAATTTACTTTTGCCCTAATGAAAGATAAATATGTAGATTTAATAAATCAAACTTTTGATTTTCCTATGGATGAATTTGATTTAAACGGAGATTTTGAATTGACTTACCACGACATTCCCTTGATGGATATAGTAGAACAATATGGAACACCTCTTAAATTTACATACCTTCCTAAGATTACCGAAAACATTAAAAAAGCCAAAACATGGTTCAATGTAGCCATGGCAAAAGTTGACTACAAAGGCAAATACCATTATTGTTATTGCACAAAAAGTTCACATTTTAGTCATGTTTTAGAAGAAGTATTAAAAAATGAAGTACATTTAGAGACATCTTCTGGGTTTGATATCAATTTAATACAAGCATTGCACGAGCAAGGGTTAGTGAACAAAGATAAGTTTATAGTGTGCAATGGATTTAAATTGCAAAATTACGTTGATAACATTGCTGCTATAATAAAAGATGGGTTTAGCAATGTGATTCCTGTGATTGATAACATGAGAGAAATTGATTTGTTGTCTAATGCCATAGAGGGAGATTTTAAAGTAGGAATTAGAATTGCAGCTGAAGAAGAGCCTAAGTTTCCATTTTACACTTCGAGGTTGGGGATTGGGTATAAAGATATTTTACCATTATACATCGACCGTATAAAACCGTTAAAAAGAATTAAAGTCAAAATGTTGCATTTTTTCATTAATACTGGAATTGAAGATGATGCTTATTATTGGAATGAGTTACATAAATGTTTAAATGTGTATTGCGAACTTAAAAAATCATGTCCTGAATTGGACAGTTTAAATATTGGAGGAGGATTTCCAATCAAGAATTCGCTTAAATTTGATTTTGATTACGAGTACATGGCAAGTGAAATAGTAGCCCAAGTAAAACAAGTATGTGATAGCAATGGAGTAGCTGAGCCTGATATATTTACTGAGTTTGGTTCGTTTACAGTTGGTGAAAGTGGAGGAGCTATATTTAAAATTGAATACCAAAAAGTTCAAAATGATAGAGAAAAATGGAACATGATAGACAGCAGTTTCATGACTACTTTACCAGATTCTTGGGCCATCAATAAAAAATTCATCATGTTTCCTTTGAACAATTGGGATAAAACTTATGAAAGAGTTTTACTTGGAGGTATTACATGCGATAGTGACGATTATTACAATTCGGAACAACATGCAAATGCTATATATTTGCCAACATACGATTCCAAGGAAGATTTATTTATTGGATATTTTCATTGTGGTGCATACCAAGAGAGTATTGGCGGGTATGGAGGAATACAACATTGCCTGACACCTGCTCCTAAACACATCATCATTTCACTGGATGAAAATGGAGAATACAACACCAAATTATTTTCTAAAGAACAAACCTATAAAAGCATGTTAAAAACTTTAGGTTATTAATAAGCTTTTATAAGTCAATAATTTGCATAAATAATGAGATAAATTATTGACTTTAGCAAATAATCATTACTTTTGCACCCTTTTTTAGGACAAATACACCCCAATGAAATTATCAAAATTTTCTTTCGAATTACCGGCTAATTTAACTGCACAAGACCCGGCAAAACAACGCGATGAATGTAAATTAATGGTTCTTGATAGAAAAACCAAAACAATAACTCACAAAAAATTCAAAGATATTTTAGAAATTTTTGACGAAAATGATGTTTTTGTCATCAACAATACCAAAGTGTTTCCAGCAAGAATGTATGGCAATAAAGAAAAAACTGGAGCCAAAATTGAAGTTTTTTTGATGAGAGAACTTATTCAAGAACTTAAATTATGGGATGTTTTGGTGGATCCAGCTCGTAAAATAAGAGTAGGTAATAAGTTGTATTTTGGAGATGATGATTTAGTAGCCGAAGTGGTAGATAATACCACCAGTAGAGGACGTACCATACGTTTTCTTTTTGATGGTACAAAAGAAGAGTTTAATCAAGTTATAAAAAAATTAGGAGAAACTCCTATCCCTAAATACATTGATAGAGCAGTAAAAAAAGAAGACGAAGAAAGATATCAAACTATTTTTGCTAAAAATGAAGGGGCAATTGCTCCTCCTTCTTCTGGATTGCATTTTAGTAAAGAATTGATGATGAGAATGGACATAAAAGGTGTGAAATTTGCTGAGGTTACTTTGCATTTGGGACATGGAGCATTCAGAGATATTGAAGTGGAAGATTTAACTAAACACAAAATGGATTCTGAAAATTACATCATTTCTGATGAAACAGCTAAAGTAATCAATGATGCAAAAATCAATAGAAAAAGAATTGTTGCTGTAGGTTCCAGTGTCATGAGAACTTTAGAGAGTTCAGTTTCTTCTACAGGAACTTTAAACCCTAGTGAAGGTTGGACTGATAAATTCATTTTCCCTCCTTACGATTTCTCTATTGCCAATGCTTTTATTACTAATTTTCATGCTCCAGAAAGTACTTTAGTGATATTAACAGCCGCATTTGGTGACTACGACTTTGTGATGGAGGCATACAAAGAAGCCATTAAAAAGAAATACAATTTTCAATGTTATGGCGATGCCATGTTGATATTGTAAGTCAATTTATTTTCTTTTAACTTTATTTTATAATCAAGGTACAGTTATTGACTTAAATTATTTTTAAGTTGATAAATTAGTTTATTTTTTAATTTTAAAAATATATTTTTGAATCTGTATTAATTATCAATGTTAGACATAGGTTTAATAGGATTAGGCTTAACTGTAATTATATTTTTTGTATCATTCAAAGGATTCAAAAATGAGTTTTTTGTTCAAAAATACGAGTTTGAAATAGACAAAATATTAATCAATAAAGAATATTACAGATTAATAAGTTCAGGTTTTTTACATGTCAGTTGGACTCATTTAATTTTTAATGTTGTCACTTTATTAGCATTCTGTGGGCTTTTAGAATCATCAATAGGAGAGTTGTATTTTCTGTTAATTTACTTTGGTAGTTTGCTAGGAGGTTCTTTATTCTCATTATATGTCCATCGAATGCACGGAGATTATCATGCCATTGGAGCATCTGGAGCAGTAACAGGTGTTGTATTTTCATGCATCGTATTGTTTCCAGGATTGGATATTACATTGCTAGGTTTGCCTTTGTTTATCCCAGCTTGGTTTTACAGCATTTTATATGTTTTAATCACCATTTATGGAATAAAATCAGGAAAAGGAAACATTGCGCATGATGCTCATTTAGGTGGTTTAATCGCAGGGGTGTTTTTTGCTATTTTAATCAAGCCAGCAATGCTTCATGAAAATTTAATTACCATTTTAATTGTTGCCATTCCAAGTATTTTCTTTTCAATTTACATTGTATTAAATCCAAATTATTTGTTGATTAAACAATTGGATATATCTAAAAATACTTCTGAAAAAAACATTGATTATCTATACAACGAAACAAAATTTAACAAAGAAAAGGAGATAGATTATATTTTGGATAAAATCAATAAAAAAGGAATTCAGAGTTTAACAAAAGCTGAAAAAAAAATACTCGATAATTTTTCAAAAAAATAAATAAGGGTTTATGGATTTACCATTGAGTTTATCAAAAAGAGCTAAAGAAGTGCTAATAAATGGAACTTGGATAGCAAATACAAATTTCAAAGAACAAATTATGAGCGTTGATTGGATTCAAGCAAATAAACAAATTAGCGGATTAAATACAATTGCTTTATTGACTTATCATGTTTGGTACTATTTACAAGGACTCAATAATGTATTTAAAGGAGGGAGTTTGGATATCAAAGATCAATACAGTTTTGACATGCCAAAGCATACTTCTGAGTCGGATTGGCAAGACTTGATACAACAATTTAATTGCCATGCCGAGCTTTTTGTAAAAAACATTGAAAATTTGAATGACAATTTATTGTCACAACCTTTTGTTGATGAAAAATACGGAAATTATTTAAGAAACATTGAGGGTGTAATAGAGCACAGTTATTACCACTTGGGGCAAATAGTACTCATAAAAAAAATCGTACAATAAATTTCTTTTTAACTAATAAGTTATTGGTTAGAGGACTTATTTATCAATTGAGAATACAATGTTTTCCATTGGTTTGAAATGTTTTCTATGCTAAAATGTTGACTAGCATATTCTTTGGCATTAGCAGACAATTCAATTCTTTTGTTTTGATTGTCTATTAACTCAGAAATGCAATTTACAAAATCAATTTCATTGTCAGCAATTAACATGTGTTTATTGTTGATGCAATTTAAACCTTGAGCTCCAATGGTTGTTGTAACAATGCTTTTACCTTGAAACATCGCTTCTATTGTTTTTATTCGTATGCCGCTACCACTTAATAAGGGGACAACTAATATTTGTTTATCGGCTGTAAATTTTTCTAAATCTTCAACATAATTTAATACATGAAAATGCTTGTCATTCCATTTAAAATAAGATTCCGGCATGGATTTGCCGGCCATGTAAAAATGTATATTTGGGTGTTTAGATTTTAGTTTTTCCCAAACTTTATCATGGAACCACTCCATTGCTTGTTGGTTAGGTAGCCATTCCATTGAACCAATATGATAAATCGTGTGGTTGTTGGTATTAGATTCACTGATTTTAAAATAAAATCCAATTCCAATGCTTTGACATTGGATGTTTGGAGCTAATTTCAATGTTGTGTCTTTATCTGTATCAGCAATGGAAACAATTTGGTCGAATTGATTAAACAGTTCAATTTCTTCTTTTTTCAATCGATTAGTTAACAATTTTAAATACCATTTCTTTATTGGATTGTTGGTATTGTTGCTTAATCGTTCCCATATTTGATATTCTATGTTGTGTTGTCTCAGTAATAAGGGAATTTGACAAGATTTTTTGATGCTTTTAAGATACAATGCACTATAAAGTCCTTCAAAATGGATTACATCGAATTGATTATTTTGAATGAGTTGAATTAATTTATCATCAAATTCTTTGTTGTAAAATCTGCTTAAATGATAGGATTTTTTTGAAAACAAATTTAAAAAAGCACTTGAAATCTTAATGTCAGTATCAATATTAAAAGTGATTATTTCTTTTAAAAAAGAAAATTGAGTCTGCAAGGTATTGCTTTCAACACGGTGTTTTTTAGTGTTAAATGTCGCAAATGTCACATTAATTCCAATGTCTGAAATTCCTTTAATCAGATTGTATGTAGCTATTGCGCCACCATCATGCAATGGAAATGGAACCCGATTGCCAATTATCAATACGTTCATGACAGGTCAAAAATAGGTACAATTTTTATTTTTAAAATATATTTTGTGTTTTAATTTAAAAAACATAAATTTGCAGTCCTTTAAAAATCACAATGGCTAATCATAAATCATCCATTAAACGCATCAGACAAACTGAGGTTAAAAACGAAAGAAACAAATACCAACACAAAACCACTAGAAATTTGGTTAGAAAATTACGTGCTACAACTACTAAAACTGAAGCAACTTCATTATTAATTGAAGCCAACAGTTTGTTAGATAAATTGGCAAAAAGAAACGTTATTCACAAGAATAAAGCTTCTAACATCAAATCTAGTTTAGCTGTTCATGTTAATTCTTTAAAGTAATTATATTAACTTTAATTTAAGATACTGAGCCTCCAGAAATGGGGGCTTTTTTTATACTTTTAGCTTTCAAAATAACTTGAGATTTAAAATTATAGAGTAAAAACTCAAATTTATATCCACAATCCATTCTCAAATTATTTGACATGAAAAAACGGGCATCATGTATGCATTTAAACTACCAATTGCTCGCTTCAAAGATTGGTTTTATATTTTGATAAAATCATTATTGTATTTAATAGATAAAACACATAGTTGTATTAATGATTGTTTGTTTAAAGTGTAGGTTATAACCTAATGGCTGACACAATTAGACATAAAAAAAGGCAGACTAAAAATCTGCCTTTTGTTTTATTCTAGGATAAAATTAATCTTTTTTATTTGGTTTCGAAATGGAATCTCTCATTTCAGTATCAGCTTTTATGTTTTGCATTTTATAATAATCCATGATGCCTAAATTTCCATTTCTAAAAGCTTCACTCATAGATTTTGGAATTTCAGCTTCAGCTTCTATCACTTTAGCTCTTGCTTCTTGAGCTTTGGCTTTCATCTCTTGTTCTAGTGCAATAGCCATGGCTCTTCTTTCCTCTGCTTTAGCTTGTGCTATATTTTTATCGGCTTGAGCTTGATCCATTTGAAGTTTTGCCCCTATGTTTTCTCCAATGTCAATGTCAGCAATGTCTATAGATAAAATCTCAAATGCAGTACCAGCATCCAATCCTTTTAACAATACAGTTTTTGAAATTTTATCGGGATTTTCCAACACTTCTTTGTGATTAACAGCTGAACCTATGGTAGTAACAATACCTTCACCAACACGAGCTAAAATTGTTTCTTCACCAGCCCCACCCACTAATTGTGTTATATTAGCTCTTACTGTAATTCTGGCTTTTGCTATTAATTGAATACCATCTTTAGCAACAGCAGATACAGGAGGAGTATCAATTACTCTTGGGTTAACACTCATTTGCACAGCATCAAAAACATCTCTTCCGGCTAAATCTATTGCTGTAGCAGCATTAAAATCTAAAGGGATATTTGCTTTGTCGGCACTGATTAAAGCAGCCACTACTTTCATAACGTTGCCGCCAGCAAGGTAGTGAGCTTCTAATTGATCGCTATTGATGTTTAAGCCAGCTTTTGTTGCATTCACCAAGCCTTTTACAATTAAATCTGGTGGTACTTTACGCCAACGCATAAAAATTAAGTTCAATAAAGATATTTTGACTTTAGATAAGATGGCTGAAAACCACAATCCAAGGGGAACAAAATAAAGAAAGAAAAAGAAAAAGATGATGATGAAGATGATGCCACCTGCACCATATAAAAATTGAGGGATTTCTAGTATATTCATGATTTTAATTATTTAGATACGATGATTTTGTTGTTTTCTATTTTTTTAATGTAAATGCTTTCATTGGCATCTATCATTTCTCCTAAGGTTACAACTTCAGCAATTGTTCCATCAAAATTAGCTTTGCCACTTGGCCTTAAAGCACTTAATGTTACTCCTTTGTCATTGACATTCAAATCGGGTAGCGCATTTACTTTCCCATTTACGTTAGAATGTAATGAAACTTTATTCCATATTCCGCTTTTAACAGCAAATAGGATACAAGCAGATAATAATAAAATTAAACCTCCAAGAGCAAGATGTCCTGATAATGTTCCATACTCTTGATATATTTTGTATAGTGCATAAAGCCATGCTACACCACCTAATAATCCAGTTACAATTCCTGGTGTAACAAATAATTCAAGTAAAATGAGAATTAGTCCTGCTATAATGAGTGCTATAATAAGTCCTGTTAACATGATATTATGACATTAAACTGTTTTTTACTGCTTCTAAATTTGGAATATCGGATGCTTTTTCAAGAACTTCGGCATATTGAATGACGCCATCCTTATCTATCACAAAGGCTGAACGCTTAGATACACCTTGCATTCCAAAAACAAATGTTTCGTATAAAGCATCATAAGCCATTGAAACTTGTTTGTTGAAATCGCTTAATAAATCAAAGTTTAAACCTTGCTCTTCTTTAAATTTGCCAAGTGAAAATAAAGAATCTACAGATATTCCTAACACCACTGCATCTAATTTTGAATAATTAGCAATGTCATCTCTCACACCGCATAATTCAGCTGTGCAAGTGGATGTAAAGGCTAATGGGAAAAACAATAAAACTACATTTTTGCCTCTTAAGGATGACAATGTAATTTCTTCTTTTTGAGTATTGAATAAAGTAAAATCTGGTGCTTGACTTCCTAGTGTAATTGACATTTTTATTATTAATTTAATTTTCTTGCACGAATCTAAGCTAAATTATTTTGATTTGTAAAATAAAAACGTCAAAAAGATATCAATATTTGTTTTTGGTTATTGCTTTACCATTGATTATTTTCAATGGGATTCAATTTTTTAAACAATTTAAAAACGAAGGGTTGGTCACCTTAGACTTGAGAACATATTATTTATCAACTGAGTTGTATTGGAAAGGAATTAATCCTTATTCCGATTCCATGCAAGTAATTCTGAATGATTCTTATAAAGAAAGAAAGTTAATTGAAATAAACCGAAAAGCGGGGTTTCCTCATGCTGTTTGTGTTTATCTACCTCAATTTGTTTGGGAGTTTTTTCTATTTAATAAAATAGATTTTAAGGTTTTACAATGGATTCAAATGCTTTTCAATATTCTATCTATCATTTTTATTTCATGGATGTTAAGTAAACTAAATTCAACTGTTAAATTTTATAACATTGTTTTGACTTTATTTGCTTTTAGAGGTACGTGGTATGCCTTGATGAATGGACAACCTATGTTTATCGCCCTTAATTTATTGATTTTAGCGTATTATTGCTATAAAAAAAATAAACTTTTATTTTCTTCTGTATTATTTGCTTTAGCAGGTTTTAAAGTGACTTTTTTAATTCCATTTATTGGCTATTTTCTTTATCAAAAACACTATAAATTGCTGTCTTTTATATTCTTGTTCTTGTTGATGTTTAATTTATTGCCTGTATTGTATTTCAGCGATCCAATGGCTTTAGTAAAACAATGGCTTGAAAACATGGAAAAATTATTTGAGTTTACTCATTCTTATTCTCAAATCAATGGATTGAATCTTATATCTACTTCAATTACAATTCCTTTGGCATATTTCATTGATATAAGTACTCAAAGCATAAAATTATTAAGTGTTATATCAATGCTATTCATATTTGTATTGTTAAAATACAATCAAGTTAAACCGGACAGATTTTTAATCGTTTTTTCCATTGCTTTTTTTACGTTTTCTCATTTTTTAATTTATGATTTAGTATTTTTAATTCTGATTCACATGCTTATAAGCAACAAAATTAATAACTATTACAATTTGGGAATGCTTTTGTTTTTGGCAATCCCAATTTCAAAAATTGTAGAATCTGTTAAAATTGAAGCATTGTATTTTTACATTCCATACGGATTGTTTATTGTGACAATGGTTACAACAATTAACTGCTTTATTAAAAAAAGAATGAATTAATTGGCTTTGTATTTTTTCAAGTAATAAATATTGCCATCTTTTAAATCTCTGCGAATTAAACCGATGTATTTAGAATAAAATATTTCTTTGTATTTAATGTGGTTGTGCAATTTAATTCTAATTACATCTTCGAAGACTTTGCCATAAATGGAGTATGTAGGATATTGAAATACTGAATCGTAAGTGCCGCTTGAAGGAGAAAATTGACCAGCTAAATTAAAAATGATAGGACCAACAGTGATGGTATCATTTACTTTGGTTAACATGGCTATTCTGTCTTTATAGGTTGTTCCTCCCGACTCACAACGAATGGTTATGGTTTCTTTTCCAGGACTTGTTAAATCATAAGAAATGATTTCATTGTTTTCAATGTCAGGATTAGCTTGATTATTGACATAATTATTGACAGTGTACTGAAAACTCATGGCAGTGTCGTAGTAATTAGTAAAGGTATAACTAGAGCCATTTTTTTGTTCGAAGAACTGTTTGGTGCTTTCATCAAGTTTATTTGCCGCCTGAGAAGAAGGTTTACACCCGTTAATCAGTGTGGCAAGAAAAAATAAATGAATAAAAAACTTGATTGCTTTCATTTTAATATGCAAATTTGAGGAATTTTTATTAATCTATCAAATATTAAGCCAAACTAATGAAAATAAACATTAAAAATATAGCTAAAGAGATAAAAGCTGAAGTCATAAATATAAGACACCACATCCACCAAAATCCAGAGTTGTCTTTTCAGGAATATAAAACAGCAGAATTTGTCGAAAATTACCTTAAGTCCATTGGTTTAGAACCATATAGAATGGCCAACACAGGTGTTATAGCGATGATTCAAGGTGATGGAACTAACAATAAAACAATAGGATTAAGAGCGGATTTGGATGCATTGCCAATATTAGAACAAAACAAAACCGATTATATCTCTAAAAACGAGGGAGTTATGCATGCTTGTGGGCATGATGTTCACACAAGTTCATTGTTGGGTGCTGCAAAAATATTGGTAAGTTTAAAACAGCATTTAAAAGGCAACATCAAATTAATATTTCAGCCAGGGGAAGAAAAATTGCCAGGAGGAGCTAGTTTATTGATAAAAGAAGGGGTATTGAACAATCCTAAGGTCGATTGCATCATTGGTCAGCATGTTATGCCCTTGATAAATACAGGCAATGTTGGATTTAAAAAAGGATTGTACATGGCTAGCACAGATGAAATTTACATAGAAATAGAAGGAAAAGGTGGACATGGAGCAATGCCACATTTGACTATAGACCCTGTTGTAATCTCTGCCCATGTTTTGATTGCTTTACAACAAATTACCAGTAGAAAAGCTTCGCCTATCATTCCTACGGTATTGAGTTTTGGAAAAATTAACAGCAATGGAGGAGCGACTAATGTTATACCAAATTCAGTAAAAATTGAAGGTACACTTAGAACATTAAATGAAAATTGGAGGAAAGAAGCCAAAATACTCATAAAACAAATTGCTGAAAATACAGCCATGGCATATGGTGCTAAAGCGCATGTCAACATTGTAGATGGTTATCCATATTTAAAAAACAATGCAGAATTAACTCAATCTATGATTGAACTTGCTAATGAATACTTAGGAAAAGAACATGTAGAAGAATTGGATACTTGGATGGCTGCCGAAGATTTTGCTTATTATAGTCAAGAAATTCCTGCTAGCTTTTATCGCTTAGGAACAAGAAATGAAGATAAAGGTATAGTTCATTCTGTTCACACCAATGTATTCGATATAGACGAAGATGCTATTGAAAATGGTTGTGGTTTATTAGCCTACCTAGCTTTAAATTTGGCTAATGAAAAGTAAAATTATTAAGGGTTCTATTTGGATTTTTATTTTTTTGGTTTTACTTTTTTTAAGTATAAATAGACATTCAAAAACCAAACCTTTTACCTACCACAGCCAATTATGGGGTGATAAAGCGGGTTATAATGTGTATTTACCTGCGGCATTTCAATACCAGTTTGATGCCAGCCTGTTTCCCAAAGGAATAGATTCATTAACTGGCAGAGGATTTTATTTCTCTAACGATAATAAAGTAATAACAAAATACAGTTATGGTACAGCTTTGATGCAGTTGCCATTTTGGGGAATTGCATTTTTAATTTCGGGAGATTCTTATGCTTTATTGAATCATAAAGCCATTGATTTTGCTTCGGTTTTTTATTTGTCTTTAGGACTTTATTTTTTGTTTCAATATTGTTTGTTGTTTTTTAAGAAACACATTTCAATAATGATAGTTAGCTGTATTTTCTTTTGTACAAATTTGTTTTATTACAGCATTTTTGATACAGGAATGTCACATGTATATTCCTTTTTTTTATTTACTTTACTAGCTTATAAATTACAAAAATATCAATGGAAATCACCAATTTATTTTTATGGATTAATAATGCTTATTTCTTTGATTACTGTTATCAGACCAATCAATGCCGTATTTATCATGGTATATTTAGCTTTTTATTTGGTTCAAAACAAACACAGATTCAATGAAATTAAAAGTTTTATTTTAAATTTAAAAGTTGTTTTAATTACAATTTTCATTGTTGGATTGATATGGTTGCCACAATTGTTGTATCATTTTTATGCGTTTAATAGCCCTTTTGCCTACAGTTATAAAAATGAGGGATTCATTTATTTGTTATCTCCTAAAATAGATGTTTTAATGTTTTCTCCAGCAAATGGATTGTTTTTATATTTTCCAATCTTGTTGTACTTGATTACATTGTCTTTAGTTAAATTTTATTCTAAAATAGAGTTCAAATTTTTGCTAATTTTTACATTGTTTTATATTGGATTATACAGCACTTGGTGGGCATATCAATTGGGTTGTGCATTAGGTCACAGAGCTTTTGTCGATTTTTTAGTCATTACAGTTGTTCCTTTGGGATTAGCAATTAAAAAATACCCCAAAATGAGCAAAACATTAATAGTAATTTCGGCCTTATACAATCTTAAAATGAGTTTTACCTTTGATGAGTGTTATTATGGTGCCACTTGGGATTGGATGGCATTCAAAGATTTTGTTTTTTCTTCTATTAAATAAACTAAGATTGAAATTCTGCTATGAGTTTTGATATGGTGTTTTTAGAAACCAAACCAGAAATGTCCTTTTTATCTTTTAATAAATTTCTGATTAAGGTTGCAGAAATTGGTAGTAGGGGACAATGATGAATTTTAATTGATTTGATTTTAGGAAAAGGATTTTTTATTTCTTCAGTTCTACTGTACACTACTATAGGAAATTGTAAGATGTATTCAGGTTTTTTCCATTTTTTTAAACTCTCTAAAGAATCGCTTCCCATGATGATATACAAATCGTCATTAGGGTATTTTATTTTTAAATGAGAGAGTGTATTAGCGGTGTAGGATGGTTTAGATAAATTAAATTCTAAGTCTTCAGCTTGAAACTCAGGGTATTTTTTAATGGATAATTTTACCAATTCTAATCTTAAATCTTCAGGTAATAAATCCTCTTTGGATTTTAATGGATTATGAGGCGAAACCACAAATAGTATTTTATCAAAACGGCATTTTTTATGAAAAAATTTTGCAATTTCAATATGTCCTAAATGAATGGGATTAAACGAACCGAAAAATAATCCTATTTTCATGAGTTGATAAAATCATGCACAATTTTTTCAGCTTCACTAAGTGTAACTTCCAATTGGTCATTGATGATTACTTTGTCATATTGATCCTCAAACTTAAGTTCAAATTGAGCTTTTTCAATTCTCATTTGCAATTGATGTTCAACTTCGGTGCTTCTTTTTCTTAATCTTTCTTCAAGAATTTTAAAGCTTGGAGGACGTAGAAAAACGGATAAGGCTTTATCACCAAATTGTTTTTTTAAATTCAAACCACCTTTTACATCCACATCAAAAATAACTGTCTTGTCCTGAGACCAAAGTTTCTCAATTTCTGATTTTAATGTTCCATAATATATTCCAGAATATACTTCTTCGTATTCTACAAATTCATTGTCTTTTATTTTTTGATTAAATTCATCGAGCGATAAAAAATGGTATTCTCTTCCATTAATTTCGTTGATTCGAGGAAGTCTTGTCGTGGCTGAAACAGAAAATCCAAGTTCATGGATTGTTTTTAATAAGTGATTAACTACGGTAGTTTTACCACTTCCTGATGGTGCTGAAAAGATGATTACTTTTTCCAATTCAATGCAAAATAACAAATCTTTAAGGACATTATTTTTTAAAATGTTGATAATTTACAATTTTATTATTTAGAATAATTCTAAATAAGCATATCTTTGCAGCATCAATGAAAAACAAATTAATATTCTTTATTGCAATAATTCTTCAATTAAATGTTAATTTATACAGTCAAATATTTACTAAAGAAGATTCCTTAGCCGCTGGATTGACACCAAGCATGAAAAGCACAGTTTTAAGTGGATATGGAGAATGTAAAGTTTCTTACAATGCCGGATTAAAAACTGCAAATGCTAATTTAACTCGTTTTGTTACATTCTTTGGACACCGTTTTTCTAAAAACATTACCTTGTTTTCAGAACTTGAATTAGAAAACTCAAAAGTAAGTAATGGGAATGTCAGCGGTGAATTTTCTCTTGAGCAAATGTTTTTAAAATTTGACATCAATAAAAAATTATATGTTATTGGAGGATTGTTTATTCCAAGAATTGGAATTGTGAATGAAAACCATTTGCCAACAACCTACAATGGAAACGACAGACCTTACATTGAAACCCAACTTATCCCTTCAACTTGGCGCGAAATAGGAATTGGATTGTATGGTAGATTAGATAGGTTGCCAGGTTTTAACTACTATGTTGGAATTACCAATGGTTTAAGCAGTCAAAATTTTACAAGAGGTACAGGTATAAGAAATGGTAGATATGAAGGTAGTAATGCAACAGCTACCAACATAGCCATAAGTGCAGCAGCATTATATTATTACAGAAATTTTAGATTTCAAGCTTCTGTATATCATGGTGGAACTGCTGGATTAGGGCCAAAACAAGCAGATAGTTTACAATTAAATTCTGGTCCATTTGGAACTCCAGTTAGCTTGTCTGAAATCAATGTTCAATACAACAAAAAAAGATGGTCATTTAAAACACTAGGTTGTATTATTTCAATATCTGATGCAGATAAAATAAATTTAGCATATGCTAATAATACAGCCAATGTGATGATGGGTGGAATGTTTGAATTAGGCTATAATGTGTTAAAAGGTGAAAACATTCAAGATAAAAAGTTAATCTTATTCTCAAGGTATGAATGGTTTGATTTAAACCACAAAATGCCTAACAACGGTATTAAAGACAATGCTTTGAACCAACAATACATAGTTGCTGGTATTACTTACAAACCAACCACAGGTGTAGCTTTAAAATTAGATTATGTCAACAGGTTGAGTGGAACTTTAAATACGGCATTCAATACCAATCCATTTCCAACATTGCCACCATATTTCCGAAACAATCATTTTTACCAAGTTGGGTTTGGATACAATTTTTAAAACCATGCATAGAAAAGAATTTTTAAGCAGGGGTTGTAAATTGTGTTCTGGATTAGTATTAGGTAGTGCTGCATTATCTTTACTAAATGGTTGTGCAACAGGTAAAGTTCTCAACAAAGAAATAACTACAGACAATCAAATTACTGTAAATTTAAGTGAATTTGAAGATAAAAACTTTGTCATCATCAGAAATAAAAACTTAAGTTATGATTTGTTTTTGTACAAAAAAAGTGAAAATGATGTCATTGCCTTATTGATGCAATGCACACATTATGACAACCCTGTTTTTGCAAACAATAAAGAGTTGTTTTGCCCATCGCATGGCAGCAAATTTAATTATGAAGGTAAAGTGTTAGTAGAACCTGCAACCAAAGATTTAAAACAATATAAAACCACAATAAACAATCAGATTGTCACCATTATTCTATGAGAAAAATTACCCTTATTTTCACCCTTATTATCGTTTTTTATTCTTGTAAAAAATCAGACGATCAAGTAAATACAACTACGGATTTAGAAACTGAAATAATTCAAGATTACAGCCATAAGGTTTGTAAAAAAAGCTATCAAATGTTAGCAGAAGCTACCAATGCATTGGATGTAAAAATTGAAACATTGATAAATAATCCAAATCAACAGAACTTGATAGAATGTCAAAATCAATGGAAAGAGGCGAGAAGAATTTGGGAAAAAACAGAATCATGGTTGTTTGGACCGGTATCTACCGATGACATAGACCCTAAAATTGATACTTGGCCAGTAGATTTTAATCGACTTGATTCCATCATCAATGGAACAGTTGACATCACTCCAAATTTCATTGAAAGTTCAGAATTTGCATTGAAAGGTTTTCATCCTATTGAATATTTAATATTTGGCAAAGGAGGAAACAGGATAGCAAGTCAATTGAAACCAAGAGAATTGGTTTTTTTGAAAGAATTATCTTCTAATTTAAAAAATCAAACCAATTTACTTTATTTATCTTGGAGTGAAAATGGAGGAAATTACATTGAACAATTACTGAAAGCAGGAAGTTCAACTATGTTTCCAACAAAATTAAGTTTGTATGAAGAAAAGGTAAATGCCATGATTGGAATTTGTGATGAAGTGGCAAATGAAAAAATGGGAGAGGTTCTTACACAATTGGATTCTAATTTAGAAGAGTCTCCTTTTTCTAAAAATTCATTGGTTGATTTTACAAACAACATCAATGGGGTTAAATCTGCCTACATGTGTAATTTTGAAAATGAAGATGGAAAAGGACTTGAAGATTTTGTAAAAAAACACAATTTAAGTTTAAACAATAGAATTCAACAAAAAATAGAAGTAGCCATTGCCTCTTTACAAAACATTACAGTTCCTTTTGGATTGGCTATTTATACTCAACCAATACAAGTTCAAAATGCTATAGATGCTATCAATAATTTAAAAGATGAATTAGAAACTGGCTTATTACCTTTAGTTCAATTGCACATTAAATGATGAAAATTAAAATCCATCTTGTCTTTTTCCTTGTTTCATTGATTGTTTTCTTTGCATGTAGAAAAGCCAATAACAATTACATAGATTCAGATCAAGAATGGCTATCGGGTGGAAAACAAACGGTATTTGATGCAACGTCATCTGCCTTTGAACACCCATTCAGTGGATTGTCAGATAGAGAAATTTTTTTACACGATGTTGGTGATAAAGCTTTCAGCGCAACATTTGTAACTGCGCCAGCTCCAATTAATTCAGGATTAGGTCCAATATACAACAATGTATCATGCATTAGTTGCCATGTGAAAGATGGCAGAGGCAAAGCACCTGAAGACGGGCAAGGCTTAAGTGGTTTGTTGTTAAGAATTAGCATACCTGGAACAGATTTTCACGGTGGTCCACTAGGAGTTCCTAACTTTGGAGGACAGCTCCAAAACAGAGCAATAGGTGGGAAAATGCCTGAATCTGTTATTGCTACAAGTTATACTTATATCAATGGAACTTTCCCAGATGGCACACCTTATCAATTAAGAAAACCAAGATACATATTTATAAATCCATACTTAAATATGCCATCTGACTTGGAGATTTCACCTCGTATGCCTCCACCTGTTTTTGGATTAGGATTAATTGAAGCCATTTCAGAATCAGACATTTTAAAACATCAAGACATCAACGATATGGATGGTGATGGCATTTCAGGTAAAGCTAATTATGTTTATAATCCTCTTACAAAAAATAAAGAACTAGGCAGGTTTGGTTGGAAATGTGGTCAACCAAGTTTATTATTACAAAGTGCAGGTGCCTTCAACGAAGACATGGGCATTACCAGTTTTGTGTTTCCGGTTGAAAACAGTTTTGGTCAAACACAATACGATGGGTTAAACGATGAAAATGAAATTTCGGATTCATTGTTGCAAGCTGTTGCTTTCTATATGCAAACATTATCTGTGCCTGCTCGAAGAAATGCAAATTATATTGATGTATTAGAAGGAAAAAAAATATTCAATCAAATAGGTTGTAATAATTGTCACATTAATCAATTTAAAACAATGACAGATATGGCTTTTACATCACGATCAAATCAAACGATTTATCCATATTCTGATTTTTTATTGCATGACATGGGTACAGATTTAGCAGATTATAGACCTGATTTTTTAGCCAATGGATTTGAGTGGAGAACTCCGCCACTATGGGGAATAGGATTAACCAAGAAGATCAATGGTCATGAAAATTTTTTACACGATGGAAGAGCTCGTTCATTTGAAGAAGCCATATTGTGGCACGGAGGAGAGGGCATTGACTCAAAAACAAAATACATGAATTTGAATTCATCACAACGAGTTCAATTAATTAAGTTTCTAGAATCTTTGTAAACATACATTGCATTATTTTTATTTAAATTGTTGCTAATAACAAATCTTTTTTATTACATTTGAATTCTCAAGTGTATGTTAAATAGCGAATTAGATTCTAATGTTCAACTTAAATTAGCCCGAGATTTTGTTCTTTATACCAACAAAAACATTTTTTTAACAGGGAAGGCAGGTACAGGTAAAACTACATTTTTACACGAACTTAAAAAAAAATCTCCTAAACGAATTGCCGTTGTAGCACCTACTGGAGTAGCAGCTATCAATGCGGGAGGTGTCACAATTCACTCGTTTTTTCAATTGCCTTTTGGTCCTTTCATTCCTGAACATGTATTGAGGGAAAAAGGATTCATTTCACATACCAATGGAGCTCATGTAAAAAAATTCAATAAAGAAAAAATCAACTTAATAAAAGGGCTGGATTTATTGGTGATAGATGAAATAAGCATGGTAAGAGCAGACATGTTAGATGGCATTGATGAGGTGTTGAGACGATACAAAAACCAAGCTTTGCCATTTGGTGGTATTCAATTGTTGATGATAGGAGATTTAAATCAATTGTCGCCAGTAGTGAAAGAGGAAGAATGGAGTTTATTAAAACAACATTATGATACTGCCTATTTTTTTAGTAGTCATGCTTTAAAAAAATCAAAACCAATAAATATTGAATTAAAACATATTTACAGACAAAACGATGACAAATTCATCAAGTTGTTAAATTTAATACGAGAAAATCAAATGGATGAACAAAGTTTGAAACTTCTCAATTCAAGGTATTTTCCTGAAAATGAATTAAAGCAGCATGACTCCATGATTACTCTTACAAGCCATAATTCAACTGCAAATCAAATTAATTCTAAAAAATTAAATTCAATTGAATCAAGCTCGCATTATTTCAAAGCTGAAATTACCAATGATTTTCCGGAATATTCCTATCCTACAGAAAGTCAATTGGAGTTAAAAGTGGGAGCACAAGTGATGTTTGTAAAAAATGATAGCAGCAAAGACAAGCTATACTACAATGGTAAAATTGGCAAAATTATAAAAATAGAAAATGAACTCATCCATGTTCAAGACCCTAAAGATAAATCCATTATTGAAGTAGGTAAAGAAGAATGGAAAAATATTAAGTATTCATTAGATAATGATACAAAAGAAATAAAAGAACATGTTATAGGTTCATTTAAGCAATACCCACTTAAATTGGCTTGGGCTATTACCATTCATAAAAGTCAAGGTTTGACTTTTGATGAAGTCATGATTGATGCACAATCTGCATTTGCTCATGGACAAGTGTATGTAGCATTGAGTCGATGTAAAACATTTGAAGGGGTGTATTTAAAAACGCCAATTCAATTAAGCAGCATTAAAACAGATAACACCATAGCAGAATTCAATCAATATATCGAGAATAATTTACCAAATGAAATTGATTTGTTGGATTCAAAATCCAATTTTCAAATGTCTTTAATCAAGGAGCTTTTTAATTTTAGCTATCTTGTTACTGAGTTAAATAAAACCATTAAAATTGTCAATCAAAATGTGTTGATATTGATGCCAAATAATGCCGATGAATTATGGGATTTACATAACAAAATAGAAACCAAACTCAATCAAATATCTCTTAAATTTTACAAGCAAATAGATGAATTGGTAGTAGAAAATAAAAACATAGAAGAGAACAAAACATTGCAAGAACGATTGATTAAATCATCATCATATTATTGCGATACAATAAATGGAATCAATGATTTGTGTAAAAAGATAAAATATGAAAGCGACAATAAATCCATCAAGAGTAGCATTACAGAATCCCTTAATGAAATTAAAAAGCTTTGTTTTATTAAAATAAAATGTTTTGTAGAATTAAAAAATGGGTTTAACAGTTTACAGTATTTAAAAACAAAATCGAATGCAGAGATAGATTTTTCAAATTCGGAAAGCAAAACAACAAATAAAGTGTATGTTCCCAAAGAAATTGATCATCCAAATTTGTACATCAGAATCAAGGAGTGGAGGCAAAATTTAGCCTTCGAAGCAGATGTAGAAGAATTCATGATCATTCCTCAAAAAACCTTGTTGAGTATAGTCAAAGAATTGCCAACTACATCCAAAGATTTATTGAAAATAAAGGGTTTTGGAAAAGTAAAAATGAAGCAATTTGGAGATGAAATCCTTAATTTGATTCAGGATTATTGCCGAGATAAAAAGATAGAAAGGGCGCCAGAAGTAGAGCAAGTAAAAGAAGTGAAAAAGCCCAAAGAGTCAGATACCAAATTGAAGAGTTATAATTTATTTATGGAAGGCAAAAGCATGGAAGAAATTGCCTTAGAAAGGGGATTTAATGTCAATACTATTCACGAACATTTGATTTATTTTGTTTCCATTGGCAAGTTAGCTTTAAATAAAATAATGGCAGAAGAGAACATAAAGCTCATTGCCACACATGTGTTGCAAAACCCCAATAAAACATTAAAAGAACTTAAATTAGATTTGCCAGAAGAGATATCCTACAATGAAATAAAAGCAGTTAGAGAATCGTTAAAAGTGGTAGTTTCATGATAAAATTATCATTAGAATTAAGACATTAAATCGTTTATTATTAAAATTGCTTTGGTTTTTGATTTTTTTCAGAAAGTGTTATAATTTCTTTGATTCTTTTTTGTCTTGTTTCTTGGCGTTTGGCAGCAACAATCCAATACAAAATAGATTTTTTTACTGATTTGCTTATACTTTGGAAAAAAGCATCTGCTTTGGGATTTAATTTTAACTCCAATTCTAAGTCATTTGGTATTTCTAACTCTTCAACACTATCAAGTATAGTCCAAGAACCATTTTCTTTTGCGATTTCGATGGAGTTTAATCCAGCTTGGGACATCAAACCTTGTTCAATTAAAAATGAAACTTTTTGTTTGTTAATTTTAGACCAAGTACTTTTTGCTTTTCTTTTAGTAAAAAATTGTATCGTCCTTTCTTCATCCAATTTTTTAATGGTACTGTCTATCCACCCAAAACAGAGAGCTTCATCCACAGCTTCACTCCAGCTAATAGTTGGTTTCCCTGATTTTTGTTTGTATTTTATGAGCCAAATTGAATTTTCAACAAGGTGGTTTTTTTGTAGCCAATCTCTCCATTCTTTTTTTGATTTTGGGTAAAAGGTATTTAACACATCATTTGCCTTCATTGAAATAAATCTAAATTTAACTTATTTAAAAAATTTGTTTATAACATACAAAATCAAGAAACAAGGAATATTGGCAATTAATCCAATCAAAATTGGATGGTATTTATTAGTGTCAAATAAAAGACAATAAGCATTTATTACATAGCTAGTAGGAGGTAATTCAAAAAAACTTGCAATCAATATATAAACTATTAATACTAAAAAAAGTATATTGAGTAATTTAGTGGTAAATTTTAAGTTTTTGAATTCTTGTAATTGTTGATTTAGTTTTAACTTGTTTTCTTCATTCCAATTTTTGAAAGTATCCAAAGCTAATTGAAATTTTAGTGAATCATCCATTGTTTTCAAATTTTTCATAGGTAGCCAATTCATGTTTACTAAAGACATAGGTGTAAAAGCATTATTTAATTGTTTTGCTTGCATTAAATTCAATTTCATTTTTAACGAAAATCTACAATAGAGGTAAGTTGCCAAGGTCCTAACATATAAATAATACAATAGATAAAAGATAAAAACAACAAAAATTAAAAATACAATTTTGTTATTGTAAATTAAAGGAATTTGAATTGACGTAAAAATAATAATTAAAAATGTAGCTATTTTTAATATAAAATCGAATGTATGTGTCCAAAACATATTGCTATAAAAAATTATGGGCTAAATTATAA